>QHRI01000086.1 GCA_003221375.1 Verrucomicrobiota bacterium | reverse complement strand
GAATCGCTGCAAATGTGCATCATTAATCCCGTCCACGATCCAGGTTGGGACCTTGTGATTGCCTTGCACCGCGACGCCTCTTGCTTTCACACCAGTGCCTGGGCAAAGGTGCTTCATCACACCTATAACCATCAGCCCTTTTACCTTCAGTTTTCGCGCGGACGCAGGTTGGCCGCGCTGATACCGCTGATGGAAGTACGCAGTCCCCTCACCGGGCGGCGCGGAGTCTGTCTCCCATTCAGCGATGTATGCGAACCGCTCATTTTTGATCCAGAAGCGGCCCATTTGGTCAGAGATCGAGTTGTGCGCTTCGCGCGGGAACGCCGCTGGAAACACCTGGAAATCCGCGGGGGCAAATCATTTCAACCCGCGAGCAGCTCAGCAGCGAAATTCTACGGACATACGCTTGATCTACGGCGCGGCGTCGAGGACATGGCTAGTCGCTTTGACAGTCAAGTCCGCCGTGCGATTCGCAAAGCGGAACGCAGTAATGTGAGCGCAGTCATCGCCCATAATCGCCAGGCTATTGACGATTTCTACCGGCTCCATGTCCAAACACGTCGCCGTCACGGTCTGCCGCCGCAACCGGCATCCTTTTTCAAGAATATTTACGAGCACATCATCAAGCCCGGCCTGGGGTTTATTGTCTTGGCCCGAAGCGGGTCGTGCGCAATTGCTGCGGCGGTTTTCTTCCGCTTCGGAAAGAACGCAGTCTATAAGTTCGGCGCCTCTGACAAGCGATTTCAAGAATTTCGCGCAAACAATCTTGTCATGTGGCAAGGCATTCAGCGTTTAGCGCGCACTGGCGTCGAAAAATTACATTTCGGGCGCACCGACTGCGAAAACGACGGTTTACGACGATTCAAACTTTCTTGGGACACACAGGAAGAAACAATTGATTACTTCCGAGTCGATCCATCGGGTCGGCAGTGTCTCACTCCAGTCCGCCGTAAGGGCGGCTTGCACAAGCGGATCTTTGGCAGATTACCGCTGGTGTTTAATCGACTCGCGGGGTCGATCCTCTATCCACATCTCGACTAAAGGCTAAAATTATGGCTGAAATCCGACGACAAACAGAACATCATTCCGGGCTAAAGCTTGGCGACATTCTTTTCGCTCTGTTTAAGCGCAAATGGACAATCATCGTCTGCGCGATCCTGGGCATTACCGCCGGCGCGGCGGTGTATTTTATCTTTCCGCCCTCGTACGAATCGCAGGCCAAGTTGTTGGTGCGCTATGTTACGGAAAGGAGCGGTGTTGACCCAACCGAGGCAGAGAAAGCCGCCACCGCATCAAACAACGAAGGGGATCGAGTTATCGGCGCCGAAATCGAGATTTTGACCAGTTGGGACTTGGCCGTCCAGGTCGCCCAAGCCATCGGTCCCCGGCGATTGTTGCCGACGACTAAAGAGCCAACTGAAAGTGAGGCGGCGCGTAGCATCATGGTGGGCTTAAAAGTGATTTCAAATAAGGGAAGCAACATCATTCTTATTTCCTATAAGAATCCTAATCCGGAGATGGCGACTCTCGTATTGCAGGAACTACTGAGCCGTTATTTCGTCAAGCATCTTGAAGTACACCGCTCCGCCGGCGCCTTCGATTTTGTGGCTCAACAAACCGATCAAGTTCGAGCGCGGTTAAACCAAACAGAGGACGCCTTAAAATCGCTAAAGGAGAAGACCGGTATTGCATCATTCAAAGAGGGCTCCGTGGCTCTTACAACAGAGGCGGGGAAAACCAAGGAACAGCTTAACGCCGCCGAGGCGGATCTGGCCGAACAACAAGCCCTTGCTACTCAACTCGTAGAAAAGAAGACAAAAGGTTGGAGAACAAAGACCTCCCCATCCGAAAACACCTCGCAATCCTTAAAAGCAAAGATAGCCGGCACGCAGGCAAAAATAGAGTCGCTAAAGGCGCGGCTTAGCGACATTCAGCACAGAACGAAACAACTATCAGAGCTGGCGCCGCAGATTGAAGACTTAGAACGGAAGAAGGAAATGGATGAAACCAACTACAAGTACTTCGCCGCGTCGCTAGAGAAGGCGCGCGTGGATGAGGCTCTGGATCCATCCAAAATGCCGAACATTAGCGCGGTCCAGCGTCCCTCTCCCCCGGTCTTAGCCAACAAAACTCGCGACAAGGTTGCCCTAGCACTGGCTGGCGGCGGGATAGCCCTGGGCGTGGCGTTAGCGTTATTAAGGGGTTTGGTTTTAAATCAGACCCTTGGGCGGCCGCTCCAACTGGAGACACAGTTGCATATCCCATTGATGCTGTCGATACCGTATGCCAACGGACGCTTCGCCCTGCCTCGTAATGGTTCACCGGTGAACGCGAAAGCGCTTACCACGAGGCGGCGCAATCCTAAGTTGGCGCCGTGGGAGTCCGAGCATTTCATTCGGCCATATTGTGACGCGATCCGCGATCGCCTCGGTCTTTATTTTGAGCTCAATCATTTGACCCATAAACCGAAATTGGTTGGTGTTACTAGCGTTTCGGAGCAAGGGGGAGCTTCCACACTTGCTGCTGGGCTCGCTGCATCACTTTCAGAAACAAACGACGGTAAGGTGCTTCTTGTCGATGTGAACCTGGGACCGCAAGAGGTGCATCCGTTTTTCAAGGGTAAACCCGCTTATCCTTTGAACAAAGCTCTTAAGCCATCTGACTCCATCGCCTCGGCCGTGGACAATCTCTACCTCGCCACAGTAGGATCGCCTAATACCGGCGGTCCGGCGCAGCTCGGCTTGAAAAAATTCTTCGATATGATGCCGAATATGAAGGCGAGCGATTTCGACTACATCATTTTTGACATGCCGCCGCTGGATCAGACGAGCCCTAGTTGGGGAATGGCTGCGTTCATGGACAAGGTTTTGGTGATAGTCGAGTCAGAAAAGAACAACCGCGAGGCCATTAGGCGCAGCTACGGCAAGTTAATGGCTGAGCGAAACAATGTTGCAGTCGTGGTAAACAAGACACGTTCCTACGTCCCGAAGTGGCTTGATTCCGAGTCTTAATCTGCTGGATCCATAACGATCCGGCTATCACTCCAGCTTCCTGCAAGCGATACGCTTTCCCTCCCTCGCGGTTGCACCTGACTGCAACCTTCAACCAAAAATACCTCGTGTTACGTAATAGGATTTACTACGGGCTAAAGCCCTTTATTCCGCAAATGGTTCGGACGGCGATCCGACGACAGATGGCCAGGCGGCTTCGCAAGCGAGTTGGAGAAGTTTGGCCCATCATGCCGGGATCCGAGTGTTTACCGGAAAACTGGCCAGGCTGGCCTGAAGGCAAAAAGTTTGCGTTTGTTCTAACGCACGACGTTGAGAGCAAGGCAGGGCTAAGCAGGTGTCGGTCCTTGATGCAACTTGAATCGGACCTTGGATTCCGTTCTTGCTTTAACTTTATCCCCGAAGGGGATTACCGGATCCCAGCAGAGTTCAGACAGGAACTCACCGCCAATGGATTCGAGGTTGGGATACACGATCTTAGGCACGATGGCCGTCTGTTTGCCTCGTGTCGCAACTTCAAACGAAGCGCCGCAAAGATCAACAGCTATGCGAGGGAGTGGGGCGCGTCAGGATTCAGATCAGGGTTCATGCTGCGAAATCTCGACTGGCTGCATGATCTCGATGTGCAATACGACGCATCCACATTCGACACGGATCCATTTGAGCCGCAGCCGGACGGAGGCCACACTATTTTTCCATTTTGGGTGCCGCATCCAGACGCCAAATCCCCTTCGGAAGGTTACGTTGAGTTGCCTTATACTCTCCCTCAGGATTCCACTCTGTTCGTGCTATTGGGGGAAACGACTCCAGAGATCTGGATGAAAAAACTTGATTGGATTGCAGAGCATGGAGGCATGGCTCTTGTCGATGTACATCCCGATTACATGTCCTTCAACGGTTCGCGGCAGACAACATCAAGCTATCCCGTCGAGTTATACCGGGAATTTCTGACTTACGTCAAAACCAAGTATTCCGGGGAGTACTGGCATGCTTTACCAAAGGAGGTGGCCACGCACGTTATTCGAGGTCGCTCTTTCAAAGCGGGCGTATCCGATTACCAGACACGGAAAACTCGCCGGTTACGCGGCAGGCGTGCCGCCGTCCTGCTCTTTTCGCACTACCCTGGCGATTCTCGGCCAAGAAGAGCGGCCGAGGCGTTAGCGGCCCA
>QHRI01000085.1 GCA_003221375.1 Verrucomicrobiota bacterium | reverse complement strand
CTCCGACGCTTATTTGCTTTTCGTTCAGGCGCACGATTACGCAACGCGGACGGACATGTTTCGTGACACGTCGTTAAAAGCCGAGCAGCTTTTCGAACAAGCAACGAAGCTCGATCCAAACTTCGCCGCCGCTTTCGCCGGCCTCTCCATGGTCGAAAGTTGGGCATATCACAGCTTCGACCCGCTGCCAGCACGGCGTGAAAAAGCGCGGACCGCCGCCAACGAAGCATTGCGATTGCAACCGGATCTTCCGGAAGCGCATCTGGCTCTCGGTTTTTCTTATTACTACGGCGATCGAGATTACGAACGAGCCCTCGCCGAATTTGAGATCGCAAAACGCGGCCTACCAAATGAAGCCCAGGCCTACATGGCGATCGGCGCGATCCAGCGGCGCCAAGGCAGGTGGGTGGAATCAACGGCGAACTTGGAAAAGGCCGCTCAGCTTGACCCAAAGAACAGCTCGGTCCTCTTGAATCTCGGCTATAACTATATGGCCACACGAAATTTTGAAGCTGCCGATAAGATCTTTGATCGCGGAATCGAAGCGGCGCCGGAGTCGTTCGGCTCGGCTGCATTAAAATCGGAGTTGGCGATCAGATGGAAAGGAGACCTTAGCGTCGCCGAAAAAGAACTGGCTTCCGTTCCACAGGGAATCGATCCGCAAGGTCTGGTCACCTTGGGCCGGGCTGGCGTGTTGACGTTGCAACGAAAATTTAAGGAGGCGCTTCGGGTGATCCAACAATTTCGTGGAGAGACATTGCTCGTCAGCGCGAGTACGACCTGCCCTAAAGCTTCTCTCGAAGGTACGCTGTACTCGTATCTGGATGACAAAGCGAACGCGCACTCGGCATTCGAGCGCGCACGGATCATCGCTGAAGGATTGGTGCGCGAAAGCCCCAACGACGCTGCTCGCCATGGACAGCTTGGCCTGATTCTAGCCGGACTCGGTCAAAAGGACGCCGCGGTCGCGGAGGGCAAGCGCGCAGTTGAACTGTTGCCGGAATCGCAAGATGCTTTCGAGGGACCAGAGATTACTGCTGTGCTCGCGCAAATTTACGCGTGGACCGGCGAACACGATCAAGCATTTGGGCTACTTGATCATTTGCTCGTTGTTCCAAACGGAATCACCGTTCCCGGTCTCAAGCTCGACCCCATCTGGGACCCGTTGCGCAAAGATCCTCGCTTCCAAGCGCTGATCGACAAGTACGCAGCCAAGGGTTAAGCGAAGTTGTAAGATCAAACATGAAAAGGATCAACGGACTCAGTATACCGCAGACGCTGGAAGAGGTATGCAATCCACAACAGACTGCGCTTCTCATTTACGATATGCAGGTTGGAATTTTGAGTCAGATCAAGAATGCCGATGAGCTAACGCAGCGGGTTCTCAAAGTTCTTACGGCCGCACGCAACGCTCGCGTGCGCGTATTCTTTTCCCGACACCTTTCGCTGCCGAAAGAACTCATGGGCATGTTTCAGTTCCGCATGGCCATGACTTGGCAACACGTTGACTCCCCGGACGAAGTCAAACCTTGGTTCTTACGCGACACGCCGGGATTTGAAATCATCCCCGACTTATCACCGCTTCCCAGTGAAGGCGTATTCGACAAATTGACGATGTCGGCCTTCGAAGGCACCTGGCTCGATTTCGCTTTGCGAGATTGCGGTATCAATGCCTTGATCGTTGTCGGCGTGGCGACTGAAATCGGAATCGAACCGACGGCACGCCACGGCGCCGACCTCGGGTACGTTCCAGTAATCGTGACTGACGCGTGCGGCGCCGGCAACGAAGAAGCAGCCAAGCGCTCGATCGAGAGCTTGAAGTTTACCGGAGACGCGTTGATGACCGACACCGAGACGATTTGCCAGGTATTCCGAAAGCAACCCAGCACTCGGAGCATGTAAATTTCAGTTAGACGCGAGGCAAAAATTCCTCCCGCGAGATCTTGCCATCTTTGACGGTATAAACTCCGACTTCCGAAATTTGGCGACGCTGCTTTGACTCTTTCTCGGTCACGTCTGCGTCGTATTGCACGACGAAACGGTCATGCGCGACAAATGGTTCGCCCGCTTTAAAGCTGTGAACTTCCATCGCGTTCACCCACCAATCGATTTTGCCTCGAACTGCTTCCTTGCCGCGACTCTCAGGCGCGGTCGCTTCCACGCTCACGATGTTTTTGTCGTAAAGAGTGTCGAGCGCTTCGTACCACGCTTGTTTCCGGACTAATTCCACGACTTTTTTAGCTACTTCTTCCGTTGTCATTTTTCCTCCTTCTATTTTAGGTCGACCCGCCTTCGCCGAGGCTACGGCGTGGCAGGCAATTACGTGCTGAGAAATTGCTCCAGTTTGCCGACCACGCTGTGCCAGCCTTGTTCGTGATCGTCGCGTGAGGCTTCGGTTGGAAGATTTTCGTGAGTCAGGCGGACCTCTGTGCCTCCCTCGCGATCGAGGAATTCCACCGTGACGAGACTGTGGTTTTTCCAATCTTCATTCGCTTCGTGCTTCCAGGTGAACACGATCTTCTTGCCGGGTTGTAGCTCGCGATATTCGCCGGAGATAGTCACCTCTTTACCTTCTGCATCCGTGCAGTCCCAACGGAATTGTCCTCCTTCCCGCACGTCGGCGATCAAATCACGAGTCTTAACATTTTCCGGACCGAACCACTTCTTTAGTTGTTCCGGATCGGTCCAGGCGGCATAAACTCGATCTCGCCGCGCTTTTATGAAACGTCTGATTTCCAGTGAGAATTTTCCCGCTTCAGCCATAGGTTCTCGTTTGTCGATAAGAATTTTTACTACAATGATGCAGCTTCACGCATTCTCGACACAGCAGACCAGGGAGTATGCGCTACGGTGGCTGCGGATTCGCCGCACGGATTATTTAACGTCGGTTGGGCTATCGCGCTCGACAAACTCTTTAAGTTCTGAGCCAATGCTTTGCGTCCAGCCTTCCTCGAAGTTCTCGCGTGCGAATGCCTTAGTCCTTGGGAAAGTGTCGAGGCCGGTGTGCGTCAGTTTCAAGCGCGTCTTGTCGCCGTCCGGAGCTAATTCAATTGTGACCAGCGAATTACCTTCGTGCCCTTCATATCGCCAGGTGTAGGCGATTTTCTTTTGCGGTATGACTTCGGTGATTTTGCAACGGTGATCGTAGGTATTGCCTTCGTGCTCGACTACAAAACCAAATTCAAAACCGACTTCGGGCCTGAATTCCTTTAGATCGAAATACCACTCCCGCATTTGATCGACATCCGTCAGCGCCTTCCATACTCGCGCCACCGGAGCGTCGAGAGTTCGCTCAACGACCACTGCTTCAGCGTTCACATTTTTTGTCGTCATGTTTTTCTCGTTCGCCTCCATATGTGCTTTGATAATTCTTAGCGCGGAACGATCATTTGTCGTCGCCCGTCTGCCCTGCTTCGCGGCCCCGGCGAACCTGTTCGAGCACCTTCGTCGAGGCTTCCTCGTTGCCGTATTCGTCGTGCCATCTCCACCATTCGTACGGAGGCGTCTGAGGGTAGCCATCCGGCGAGTCCTCCCACTCCTCCTGACGCCCGAGGGCAGTGATGTCGAGCAAGTTCCATGTGTTCCCCATCTGCTCGTCAGCGCGGCTATTGATGAAGTACGTGCGGAACACGCGGTCGCCGTCGCGGATGAACGCGTTCGTGCCGTGCCACTCGTCCACGCCAAAGTCTTTGTCGAAGCTGTCCGTGATGGTGTACCACGGAATTAACTGCCAGCCCATTCGTACTTTCAGGCGCTCAATATCCTTTTGCGGCGCGCGAGAGGCGAATACGAGTGTCGTATCGCGAGCGTTGAGATGAGCGGGATGAACGACCTGGTCGGCCATCATTGAGCAGCCGACGCATGCACGTTCGGGCCAGCCAACCACACCCGGCTCGAAGAAGGCCCGGTAGATGATTAACTGACGGCGGCCGTCGAACAGATCGAGCAGACTAGCCTTGCCCTTGGGGCCCTCGAAGTGGTACTCTTTCTCCACAGCGACCCACGGCATCCTGCGACGCTCGGCGGCCAGCGCATCACGGGCGTGGGTCAACTCCTTCTCCTTCACGAGCAGTTTCTGACGCGCAGATTCCCACTCTTCTGCCGACGCGATTCTAGGAGGTTTCACCTGGGTCTTTTTCTTTTCGACTTCTTTTTTCATTTGCGTTGCATTTGGATCGATTTTATTATTTAACCAGATGGTTAAATATTCTTCCAGAACTTTGAATCGCACCTTCGCCGCCCTGGCCGATCCCACCCGCCGGCGTATCCTGGCTCATCTCGCCCGGGGCGATATGTGTGTGACGCGTTTGGCGAAACCTCACTCCATGTCCCTCCCGGCTGTCTCGAAACA
>QHRI01000185.1 GCA_003221375.1 Verrucomicrobiota bacterium | reverse complement strand
CCGGATCGAGAGGCGCTTCTCGCAAACGATAGTCCAGCAGCACGAGGCCACCGTGAGGTTGGACACGGAACTCTGCCAGGCCAAGGGTTTGGGACCCAAGATTAAGACTGATCAGGCGCGATGCGATAGCCATGTCCAAATCCCAAACTCAAATCGGGGACAAATTTCAAGCTCGAAATCTCGAACGCGCCAAACCAGCTGAATCTCGCCGGGACTTAACCTGCATTGGCGCGGTCGGGAAGCCGTCATCAAATAATGCGATAATCTTTCAGTTCCTTAAAGAAGGTCGCGACTACAGTTTTTATTACCACGACCGTTGGAATAGCGAATAACATGCCCCACAAACCCATAATCAGAGAGCCCCCAATGATCGCGATGACCACCACGAGAGGGTGAACGTTCACGGCGCTCCCAAGGACAAAGGGCTGAAAGACGACATCGTCTAAGATGTGAACGAGCACGACCAGAATCACCACGTACAACGCCAGATCATTCGGATTCAGGCCAGGAATTAGCGGTCGGACGTTCTCCGCGATCAGCGCATAACCAACGCCAATCACCAGAGCGATGACTGCGCCCAAAAACGGAATGGCGTTGAGAAGCCCTGAAATAACGCCAATGGCCACGGCGATGATCTGCCGATAGCGTCATCGAGCTCGTCGAGGACCGTGAGTGACAACTCGAAGTAGCGATTAGGAACGAGGCTGATAAAGAAGCGGCGAATCTGCCCGTTATCGAAACCAAGAAAAAGAAAAATCAACGGAGCCAAAATCCATGCGGAGAATTTACTCTCCAGGCTCGCGCCCTCCTCTGCCGCTGGTGGTTGAGTCAGAGCAGGCGTGGCCGGGGCCGTGGGCGACACCGCACCCGTGGGAGTCTTTTCGGGAATTACATAATTCCCGGTTATTTGGTTCGCTCGAAAGTAATCAACAAATTTACTTTGAATAGGAGGTTTGCCGTTATATCCCTCAGCATACTTCAGGAACAGGTTACGTTCCTCCGTGGTCAGCGCGAGCAGCTGATTGGTCTTATCCATGAGAGGGCTAAGCTCTTTTTCGAGCAGCCCCGTCACCGCGTTTGATTTTCCCTCCGGCAATTTGGCAACCAACTGCTGGTATCTTTCGTTCAGCTTGTATTTCAGACGGACCTTGAATTCGAGTTTCTCCTCTTCGTCGGGAATGTGTTTGCGAAAAGTATTGAAGGCGAAGAACAGGACAAGACCAATGAGTGCGAAGGAACAAAGAACCTGAAGCTCATGAGGTAACCATCGGGCCCGAAAGCGATCTTTCACTGGACGAAACAAAAACGCCAATAAGGCGCCGACTATGATCGGCAGAATGAGAATGCGCAGCTTCCAGACCAGAAATCCTCCCAAAATCAGGGCAAGCGTCGCAAACGTGAGATAAAAGACTTTGCGCCGAACCTTACGCTCTCGTTCTTGTTCTTCGAAACTCTGGCCGGTGCTCATTCCAAACCGGGCGTGTCGGTAGAAATTTTCATCTGGACCAATTCATTGGTCGAACGAAGGCGATCGCCGATCATCGCCGCAAGGGAACGGTAAATTTGACACGCCGTTCGCGCATGTCGATGCATCAATCCGTTAAGGTCGTTCCGATAAAGCGCCAACGTTCGAGTGCGTTCCAATGCCCGCGCGTTGGCCGAACGCGGCGAGTCATCCAACAGCGCCATCTCACCAAAAAAGGCGCCTCTTTCCAAAACAGCCAAACGCGTCGTTCTGCTCTCGCGGCGGATTTCTATTGCAACCTTGCCATCCAAAATTAGAAAGAGCGCGGCTCCCGGTTGCCCCTCCTCAAAAATTGATTCGTCAATGTCATAGGTGCGTTTGAACATGATATCAGAGACAGTTTTGAGCTGCCGATTCGAGAGCTGGTCAAAGAACGGCACCGTCTTTAGGAATTGAATGCGATCCAATTCCGGGCTTGAACGTTTCCAGCGCCCCAGTGTTTCCCATAGCAATTTATCCGCGGCGAATTTTCGAGCCGACATTCGTATTAATCCGTTGAAACAACTTCGGCCAGCGGGCTCAATTAAGAACTCCCCTTCCCGATCGACGGGCATACTAGGAAGGATCGACTGGCGATTTCAATCACGAAAGATCAGTGCCCTGGGAAAATCACGTCGCCTTGCGAAGATAGAGAACAAGATCGTAGTCGTGCCCGCCCGCGTATGGTTTTCCGTGGATTTTGAATCCATAGTCAGACGCAAAACTCATAACGCGTTCGTCGGCTCGGCTTGTCGCAAAAATGTTCTGGTTCTTTGCAAAAGAAAGTAACTCGCCGACCATCCGAGTCGAAAGGCGTCGCCCTTGGTTCGAGCTATCCACAGCGATCCAACCTAACTCAACAGGGTATTCGTCTGCTGGGACGGTTGCTTGCGCATCGGCGAACACCTTATTCCGGTACTCTAGTCTGGGATGTTTCAGAGCGCCTACGCCGACGAGTTGACCATCTGACGCCCGGAGAAACAAAAGACGAGAAGCGTTGCGAATCCGTTGCGCCAAGCCTTGTGGATTAACGGAGCCGCCTTCGATGACAAGTTTCTCAAAATCGGCCAACGCCTGCTCCGTGCAATCCGAGGGCAGGAATATTGACGAAGTCAGCATCGCAGTGCCGAATTACGTCTCTCCGGATGCAGACGGGCGCGCCTATCTTGGAGCGGCGATTGAGCGGACCCGCACGCTGCGTCCATTTCCGTTCCATTCGTCAAATGCCGCGCCGGCTGTGATCTGAAATTTATCGTTGCCAACCGTGCCCGTCACATATGTCTCCCACATGTTGCCACCGCCTTTGCCGCTCCATTGGCCATATAGGAAACCGACTTCGCCGGTGACATAGATTGGATTCAGCGATGAGCTCAGCAGGGCGTTAGGCAAGTCTTTACCATCTGTTCCGGAATTCCCAGATCGAGAACTACCGTTTGCTCTAGGTCCGGGAACACCTCCAAAAACGTCTGAGGGTAAAAAGCCAACCGGAAAGAAATCCAGCGCCGCGAAGCCGATTTGAGACAATGCATTCTCACTCGCCAGCCAGCCACCATCCGACCACGTCCTAAGCGGACCTCTGCGTAACAGAAGAAAGCTATCACCCGCGCCCGAAATTCTCGGCTGATAAAGATTCAATGCAAAAGCAGGATCAAACCCGCCGACGGGCCACTCCGGACGGTACGCTTGCTGCGCAGTGGCTGGAAAAAATGCACCGACCAAACCCAAGGCGACGCAAAGCGCGCGCTTAACCATGGCACAATTCATATCTAAACAGCGACAAATGCCAGTAAAATTTTGCACAAGCGCAGGGAACCTCGGTAATTCGTTATTCGAGATTCGTGACCTTATATAACGATGGATCGGTTTAACGGTTCAACGCTGTGAAGCCAACGACTGCCGAAAATATTCGATTGTGGCTTTGATTCCTTCATCGAAATCCACGCGCGGCTCCCAACCGAGGACCTTTTTTGCGCGCGAGATATCGGGTTGGCGCACTCTGGGGTCATCGATGGGCAACGGTTTGTATTCGATTGCCGATTTTGCTTCGGTGATGCGAACGATTTCGTCGGCGAATTGTTTGATGGTCATCTCGCGCGGATTGCCAAGGTTAACCGGCTCGTGAAAATCGCTCATAGCCAGCTTGAAAATTCCGTCGATCAAATCGGACACGTAACAGAACGAGCGTGTCTGTGAACCGTCGCCAAAAACAGTCAGCGGCTGGCCGTTCAGCGCCTGTCCGATAAATGCCGGCACTACGCGGCCATCACGCAATCGCATTCGCGGCCCGTATGTGTTGAATATGCGCACGATCCTGGTGTCAACGCGATGATATCGATGATACGCCATGGTCATCGCTTCACCGTAACGTTTCGCCTCATCGTACACGCCACGCGGCCCAATTGGGTTCACATTGCCCCAGTAATCCTCCTTTTGCGGATGTTCGAGAGGATCGCCATACACCTCCGATGTCGACGCAAGAATGAAGGCAGCATTTTTGTCCTTGGCCAGACCCAGCGTGTTGTGTGTGCCGAGTGCGCCAACTTTCAATGTGGGGATCGGCAGCTCGAGATAATCGATTGGACTGGCTGGCGAAGCGAAATGAAAGACATAATCGATTTTCTCGTCCGGCAGAAAAATAAAATTCGAGACATTATGTTTAATGAACTGAAAATTTTCATTCCCGGCCAGGTGCCCGATGTTGGCAGTATTACCGGTGACCAAATTGTCGATGGCAATGACCCGATGACCTTCAGCGAGCAGTCGATCGCTCAAGTGTGATCCCAAAAAACCAGCGGCGCCGGTTACGACAGAAACTCGCTGAGAATTTTTTGCGGCCATTGAGCGGTTTATCTAACGTCGACGGCGCAAGTTTGCCAGCAAGAAGTAATGGAATGACGAAGGAAGCTTGAATGCCCAAATGACGAAACAGCATGCAAGAAGTGCTTTTTGTCTTTCGAAATTTTGGCATTCTTTCGTCATTCGACATTCGATGTTCGTCATTTAGTTAATCTCATGCGCATCTTATCCGGTATTCAGCCGAGCGGCGTCCTGCACATCGGTAATTATTTCGGCATGATGAAGCCGGCCGTCGCGCTTCAAGCGGAAGGCGAAGCGCTTTATTTCATCGCCGATTACCACGCGCTGACAAGCCTACGCGATCCGGAAGCGCTCCGTGAAAACAGCCGCCGCGTCGCGCTGGATTTCCTGGCGTGCGGACTCGATCCCAACCGCGCCACGCTT
>QHRI01000184.1 GCA_003221375.1 Verrucomicrobiota bacterium | reverse complement strand
TGGTGCGGGGGATGTATGGCATTTCGCCCACTACGTCCAAGGGTGGTTCTTCTCCGCGCATTGGTTGAAAATAGAGACCGACCGTCTTCGCCAGCGTCAACTTCGATATGCGTAAGTTATTCTGAGCGGTAATCAGCTGCGGAAGTTGGTTATAGTACGCTACCTCGGCTTGCAGTACGTTGAATCGCGGAACTGTTCCCGCTTCAAAACGATTCTGCTGGTCTTTTAACTGAGCGTTCAGAAGCTGCACCGATTGTTCGTTCACCTTGACGAGCTCTCGGTTGACCACGATCTGATAAAACTGCGTCTTCACGGTCGCGATGAGTTGATCCAAAACATTCCGGAAGGCGAAGTAGGCGCTGTCCCTCTGAAAAAACGTAGCGCGAATCTGATTGGGGGTTGTGCCGTTGAAAATCAATTGGCTGCCTGTAACGGAGATGGTGTACGATACGTCGCTTAATTCCGTGTTTCTAACGCCAGGGGTCGCGGCGGGCGCCGCGGCGGCGCCAGATCCCCGAACGTCTTTCACCTGCGACTGGGGCGACTCAAGAAGGGAACCGGATGCACCCGTCCCCGTGGGTGTAGCGCCTGTCGTGGTTCCAGCCGTCGTGCTTATCGTGCGGGCGTTAACGAGGTTGGGATCAGTCCAGTCAAATGTCCCTTGCGCGGTGATCTGTGGCAGGGCCTGCGCACGAACCTGGATGATCACGCCTTTGGTGCGTTTGATTTCCTGTTCCGCGTTTAGAAGAGCAGGATTCTGTTGAAGCGACGTGAGGATCGCCTGATCCAGAGTAAAAGTAGGAACCTTTCCAGCTGACCCTGTTCCACTGCCAGATCTTGTTCCTTCGGTACCGCTAAAACTTCGCGAGACAAGGACGCAGCAGACTGCAAACGTCCCCAGCAAAATAAAAAGTCTTCTCATAGAGGTGTAGCGATTAGATGCGCGAAAACCAGCGCGCGGATTTAACGCTAACTATTTTACCCCAGTCTGATAGCACTGCCGTCAGATAAATAAAAATCATTTCGATTGGCAGTAATCGTAAATCTTACCGTAAATCTGCAGCCAGGCCTTTTGTTCGTCACGCGTGAGGTGATCCAAAATTTTCATCAGATTGCCGACCATCTCCTCGCGGATTCGCCTGACCAGCGCTGAACCTTTCGCGGTGATGCAAACCATTACCTTGCGCCGGTCATCCCGCGCGATCGAGCGCACCACGTAACCAAGATTTTCAAGGCGCGCTACCAGACCGCTCGCCGCCGCAGTGGTGTGCCCCATTTTCTGCGCGATTGCAGACATGGTGAGAACTTCCTTTTGATCGAGATACGCGAGAAGAAAAAATTGTGGAAACGAAACGTTCCCGGGCGCGAGTTCCTTGCACAGACGCAGCACGAAGCAGCGCTGCAATTCCAAGATGATGTGGGAAAGCCGTTCTGCGTCCGCACGAATTTGATCCGCTGGATTTCGTGCAAACGCAGTGAGGACTCCCGTATTCAAGGCGATTAAGCTAAAAATGCGTGCACGCCCTGTCAAACCACCCCGAGCGCAAGAATTGGTAATCACCAAAGTTGAACATCGACAATCTCACCCGATTTTAACGACTCGCCCGCAGCGACGCGCAGCAGCGCATTTGACCGGTTCAACCCGAAGAGCGCATGCGATTCCTGGCGCCCGATCGGAACGAACGCTCCGTTCTCGATTTTGCCACGAACGTAATGCGGTCGGTCGCCTTCATTCACGAGATCGACGGTCAATCGTGCCGGCATTGTCCGCAGACTGGGTTCACCCGCACCCATCATTTTCAAAACTGCAGGGCGCACAAACTGCAGAAAAGTCACAAATGCTGACACCGGATTTCCTGGCAAACCGAATACAGCGCATTCGTTCGCTTGACCGAAAAGGAATGGTTTACCCGGTTTAATGGCGACGCGCCAAATGTCGATGCTTGCTCCGAGTGTGCGTAATGTCGTCTGGACGAGGTCGTGTTCACCGACTGAGACACCACCAGTAATAACAAGAACATGATTTGTAATTCCCCGTCGGATCGCCTTAAATAATGGTTCGCGTTGATCGGGACAATGTTCGACTGATGTCACAGATGCGCCGCAACCTTGCATCAACGCCTGCAGCAACATCGAATTGCTGTCGTAGATTTGCCCTTGATCGAGTTTCTTCCCCGGCGTCACGAGCTCATCACCCGTCGAGAGGATTGCCGCATTTACTTCGCCGCCGACTGTCATATCGGTAAAACCCTGCGAAGCGAGCAGGGCAATCGTCGTCGGACGAATTTGCTCGCCGCGTTCCAGAATTTTTTGACCTTCGGCCAGATCGGCACCTCGCCGGCGGATGAATTCACCCAGATCGACATCCACGTTCACCACGACCTCGCTGCCTTCGCGTGTTGTGTCTTCTTGCATCACAATCGCGTCTGCACCGGCAGGTATCGGCGCGCCGGTAAAAATTCGCACCGCTTCGCCAGGGGAAATACGAAGCTGCCGATCACGACCGGCCGGCTGCTCGCCGATCACACGCAACCGCGCCCCCTTGGCACATGAACTTGCGACGACGGCGTAACCATCCATTGCCGAATTGTCGAAAGTCGGCAGCGCCAAGAGCGCGACAACCTCACGCGCACTAAAACAATCCAGCGCCTTGGAAAGTGGAACAGTCCGTTCCGGTGTGGTGCGGGCCGCTTCCAAAACTCGATTGCGCGCCTCCTCCTCACTGATCATCGCCAATCACTTCAATCCCGAACGCTTTCGGGGTCAATCAGCAATGAGCGACTCCGATGAAAATTGCGAGCACCCGACGAACGTCGGTGTTGGCAATCGGCAATTCTTCGCGATATTCCCTCTCTGTTTTTGGTGAGGTGGCTGAGTGGTCGAAAGCAGCGCTTTGCTAAAGCGCCGTAGCCCAAAAGGCTACCGAGGGTTCGAATCCCTCCCTCACCGGTTAAAGCGCTTCTGCTATGGCGCGGGCGCGTGAGAGGGATGCGGCCTAGGCGTGTGCTCCGGCGTAGTCGTCGCAGACGCAGTTGCTGTCGCTATAGATGTCGGAGTGCCCGTTGCGCTCGGAGTTGGCGTAACAATGGGCGTGCTCGTTGTAGGTGTTGGTTGGCTGTCATTAACTAGAGGGTGCGGGTAAGTGTAAGGCACGTATCCCGGCATCGGCGTATTAACGTTGTTTATTACGTCTCTGCCTAGCCTAATCTGTGGCTGTAGAATAGAAATGTATCGACCGGGATTGTTAGGAACTGGGACCCAGTCATTGCTCCAGATATAAACAGGTTCAGCTTTATTACGCGGCCAAGCCGCCGTTCCGGTGCGCTGATTTATTGGCTGAACACCTCGGACAGCGTCTAGGCAAACACCTCTCCCCGGTTGATCTAATGCCGGATATCCGAATTGATCTGTGTTTCCGTCCCAAGCGCTACTGCCATTGGCTTGTCCCCAGTAACTGGAATTTTGGAAACTGCGAAAATAGTCAAATGCGATTGCGTTCTTGTATCCAGTCGGCGTACCATTGTCCGCTCCGTGAAAACTGTTTCCCCATATTACTCCCGTCCCTCCACGGATATAAATCGCCTTATCCATGAATGAATTGGCAGCCAGAAATGTGTTCTGATAAATCTCAAAGCTGCGCGTCCCTCTAGGTCGCGGT
>QHRI01000183.1 GCA_003221375.1 Verrucomicrobiota bacterium | reverse complement strand
ACGGAGAAGTGCTGGCTGCTGGGAAAAAGATCCGCGTGCGCTTCAAGAGTGACGCCAAATCGGAAACCTGGGATTTCGACCTGGTGGACGACGAGGGACTCTCAGTAACCTTCAAAAGGGTAAACCTGACAGGTGTTGACACGGTGACGTTGAAAGACGTCAACGGTAAGATCACAGCGGAGAGTGAGTAGCTCGCCAACTGATTAGGAAGTTGGCTTGAAGGATGACGACAGCTTAATCCGTTCGCCGCACCGAGCTGCGCCGCGGCTTTAGCAAACAATAAGACGAGTCGCCGAAGAAGTTGCTAAGCTGAATCCTGTGCTGGTGCTGCCCGATAAAGAAGGAAACCTTACGCCGTGCACTACGACGGGGTGAACGCGATGTGGTTCCACGAGTGCAGCGGCGATGATAGAAATTTCGGCATACATGAGAAAACCTCTATTGGTTGAGTGCCCATTTTGGTTTTTGTTCTTCAATTGAACAGCGAAGAAGCGCACAAGTGTTCAACAATATTTGCCTGCGAACCTGCACCAGTGGCCTATGGTCACGCCACATATTATGAGCGGGTTCTTTGAAGAGTTGCAGCGGCGAAAGGTTTATCGTGTCGCCGCCGCTTATATCGTCGCGGCGGGATTTTTGATTCAAATCGCCTCGGCGTCGTTTCCAGCATGGGAATTGCCGAATTGGAGCTTGCGACTTGTGATTGTCCTTTTATTAATCGGTTTTCCGATCGCGCTCATACTCGCCTGGGCCTACGACATTACTGCGCGGGGAATTCAGATAACGCCGACAACAGGAGCTCATCGGCGAAGAAACCTTGTTTTGCTCATCATCACAGCCGTCATCGTCTCCGCTGCCGCTGGATTTTTCCTTTTGCCACGGACCGTCTGGCACAACGTGGACAAATCAGTCGCGGTTCTGCCTTTCCAAAATATGAGCAGCGATCCGGAGAACGCTTATTTCGCTGATGGCATCCAAGAGGAAGTCCTAACGCGCCTGGCTAAGATCGCGGATTTGAAAGTGATTTCGCGCGCTTCAACACAGCAGTATCAGAGTGAACCGGGCAATCTTGCAGAGATCGCGAAGCAGCTTGGCGTAGCGAACATCCTTGAGGGTAGCGTGCAGAAAGCAGGCAATCAGGTGAGGGTCAATGTTCACCTGGTTAACGTGCAAACCGGCTCCCAGCTCTGGGCCGAGACGTATGATCGAAAGCTTAGTGACATCTTTGCCGTCGAGAGCGAGATCGCTAAAGGAATAGCGGAATCGTTGCAAGCGACGCTGACCGGTCGTGAAGAGCAAGCGTTGGCTGCCCAGTCCACAAACAATCCGGAAGCCTACGATGCTTATTTACGCGGGCTAGCTTTTGAAGCACGTAGCAACTACTCGAGCGATGCCTTATTCAAAGCCATCGAGTTTTATGACCTGGCCGTGCGGCTTGACCCGAATTTTGCGCTTGCGTGGGCGCGACTTTCTGGGGCGCACGCGCTTCTTTACTTTAATCGCGGGGAGACAACTGATGCTCGCCGCGATGCGGCTAAGGAAGCCTTAGAAAATGCGCAGAGACTGCAGCCGAACTCGCCCGAAACCCTGCTCTTTTTGGGTTATTATCAATATTGGGTGTTGCACGATTATGGGATGGCCAAAGCCACCTTCGCGCGCGTCAGCAAAATGTTGCCAGGTAACAGCGAGGTTTCATACGCCCTTGGGGCAATCGCGCGACGCGAGGGACATTGGGCTGAAAGTCTTGCATATTGGGAACGGGGCCTCGCCCTCGATCCGCGGAATACTGTGTTGCTGACCGAAGTGGCATTTACTTACGCAGCGCTTCGACAATTTCCGGAAGCTATGAAGCTCTATGATCGAGCACTCGATATTCTTCCTAATGAGTTGTTCTTAATGGCATCAAAAGCCAGCATCTACCAGGCCGAAGGTAACCTGCAGGAAGCCGCTAGATTGCTAGTCCAGGTAAACGAACAAACGGATTCGAACCCGGCCGTTCGGGTCAAACTCGCCCAATTGAGACTTGAACGAAATCAGACTGAAGCCATCCGGTTTGTGCAATCCCGACAAGCGCGACTCCACTTTGACTCTCCGATGGACAAGGGCATCAAGCAGGGCGGGATAGCATTGATCGAGCGAGTAGCCGGAGACAGCGCATCAGCAAAAGCGGCCGCTGAACAGGCGCGCAACACGCTTGAGCCGCTCAGGAAGGATCAACCAGGCAACACTTACGTTGCAGCAGCGCTAGCCGTTGTCTATGCCATGCTCGACGAGAAGGACTTAGCCCTACGGGAAGCGGAGCGTGCCATCACGCTTGTGTCGAGTAGCAAAGATCGGCTATCCGGACCGGGCTTCGAAGAGAACCTTGCGCTAGTTGAGATGATTGTTGGCGAGAATAGTCGTGCGATCTCAACTCTCACACGGCTCGTACAGACGCCGTATAGTGGTTGGCTTTATAGTCCAGCGCCCATCACGCCGGCTCTTCTTCGGCTCGATCCAGTCTGGGATCCGCTGCGTGCCGATCCCGCTTTCCAAAAACTCTGCCAAGAAAAGCAGGACTGAGCGAGTACGAGGGAGTCAATAAAGTGACCGCGCCTTGTTACAGTGACAGTTACTCCGAACCTACTCCTAACCAAGATCGCGCCCAACTCGGTAACACGGTTTACAAAAAGACCACTTCTCACAAGAGCGACGCAAATCAGAAACCTGGGATTTCAACCTGGTGGACGACGAGGGACTATCAGTAACCTTCAAAAAGGTAAACCTGACAGGTGTTGACACGGTGACGTTGAAGGACGTCAATGGTAAGATCACGGCGGAGATTGAGTAGGATCGTCGACTGATTAGGAAGTTGGCTTGAAGGATCACGACAGGTTAATCCATTCGCCGCGCCAACTTAGCACGCAAGGCGAATCGCCAATTCCAGTTTCGAAAGGCAGTCAACTTTTCGACGACCTGCACCAACAAAGCGCTTTTTGTCGCCGCGATGTCTGTCAGCAAATCCAGACTGGGTCTGAAATGCTCATTTGTGCTCTGCTCATCTATCGTGATTGCCTTTAAGTGGCATCGGCTCACTCCACGGTGGTACGGGCTTTTGAGTATCGTAGTAAGGATAACTCGCTTCTGGTGCGTGATGTGTTGAGGCATCGAACCATAGCCAGAAGACCAAACCCGCCACTGCGATGACGGCTGCCAGTTTCTTGGCGTGACTCAAGAACGAGGGACGAGGACGATGATGTTGAGAGAGTTCATTCCGTCTCCACAATTGCGGGTGGCGATAAATCTGTTCCCGGACCACGGCGTAGGTCTGGGTTTCGCGAGACGCGGTGATTGGGTCGGGGAAGCTCCCCATACTTACTTCTACGCAAAGTGGAAGACGAAGGTCTCAAAAATGTTACAGAATGATCGAATTTATCGCCATTTCACGGTGTAAGTCGAAATAAGAGAGAGAGTTATTTATTACCTTATGAGCCAAGATGATTAATACTTCGGCTTTTCGGATGAACGGCCCCGATCAAGCCTGCGTTTGGGATGTTCCCGGCTATGCGTTGCAGATGCCGCTGTGGCCGATTGTGGCTCTTTTGTTCTTCCCTTGGCCACAACGAAGTGATATGAACGGGCAAAATGAGACAGGCTACAGCCTTTGCGATTGCCGTCGGCTTGCTGTGCGCAGTCACAATCCCGGCGCACGGCACGACCACGACAACTCCTCCCGGCGAGATAGCGAGACCTGCGCCAACACCGAGGCCTCGTCCAACCCCACGGCCGCGCCCGATACACCAAATTCCCCAAGGCGTGTTCTGCTTGCTACCAGCAGGGCAGGGAACTGGCCAAGACCCTCAGGTATATTCCGATCCCGATGTTGATGGTATCAGCGTGCGGCAGAACTGGGGAGAACTGGAGCTGAGTGAGGGAGTTTTCGACTGGAGCTACGTCGATAACGTGAGTTCGACGGCAGAACTAGCAGGTAAGCCGGTTTTGCTGCGAATTATCACTGGAGGAGGAGATATTGCTCTGGGTGGCAGTTGCCCGACTTGGGTGATGAACGCAGTTGCCAATGAGGCTCTTCCCCCATCGCAAAAGTTTTACACCTTCGACGACTTTGGAAGCTCGGTAACGATTGCAGTCTTTTGGGATCCCGTATGGCTAGAAAAAAAGACAGCCATGATTGCTGCGTTAGGTGCACGGTATTCAGGCAGGCCTGGTGTGAAAATCGTTGGCGTGAGCTTTGCTAACGCCAACAGTGAAGACTGGGCCGTGCCTCATACACCCACTGAGGTAGCTGCATGGTTTGCCGCTGGGTATACCTCCGAGAAGATGCTTGAGGCAGGAAGGCAAA
>QHRI01000182.1 GCA_003221375.1 Verrucomicrobiota bacterium | reverse complement strand
TCGACTAACAGAAATGCGCTTGGCCAGCAGTTGCTGTTCCATTGGGCTCACCTGCCGTTTGGACTTCCGTACAATGTCAACCAACACACTCGCCTGATCTCGAAACAAGCGAGCCAAAATTTCAATCGGCGAGCGAAAGACCTGGCCCGCTTGCACCTCTGCCCGGAGCTGGTCAATCGAGCGCCAGGGCCGGGCATGCGCGCTTACGGCCACGCGCGGCTTGATGCAAAGGGTGGTCGTCGCAACTGGGACGTCAAATGTGAAATCAAACAGCACATCATGAATGCGCGCCACCAGTGCGTCTGCGTCCTGCTCCAAATGAGTGGCGTCTATCTCACTGCGCAACGATTCGTAAAACGTATCCGGCAATGTCAGATACCGCCGTAGCCAGGGCTCGGAAGCCACATTGGAAAGCGAAAAATGCAACCAGATGAATTCGTTTGGTGCGGCGGGACCCGGCGCGGTCAAAAACTCAACCGCCGCCTCCGAAGTGATTGATCGCGCTGGTTTCTCGGGGACAAAATGATAGCCCCAGATCGGCCCATCCTGGTCTGAACCGGGAGTAGGATCAATATTTTGCGTCATTATCGCCGGGCTTGCTATTCATGATGGGCGACTTTGCCTAACGAGACAGAGATACGCTGCGGCAGAGTGCTTTGGCAAACACTCTGAATTTACTCCGCCAAGGGGCCGTTGGTTTCATCGGTTGGTTAGGTGACTTACTGGAGGTTATACGCCAGCTTGTGAGTCGGTTGGTAGAGTTGGATGTCATCTGCGCCCGGCACAGTCATCATGATGACGCGGCCGTATTCGCGCTGCTCGATAGGACCTCGGAATTGCGCTCCCTTCGTCCGCAGATCGGCAACCGTGGCTTCGATATCGTCGCACATCAAAGCGATCGAGTGATGACGCGAGTAATCGTAGTTTTGGCCCTCCCACTGGCTATGCGTCGGGTGAACGCCCATCTCGCTCGGACCGCATTTGAAGATGAGCCAATCATTATCAAAATCCTCAGCAACGTACTTCCATCCGAGCACGTCACGTAGAAATGCTCGCGTGGCATTAGCATCGTCGGAGTAGATCAACGTGTGAATCGAGGTAATCATGTGTCATTTGATGGACTCGCAAGGTACCGCTAGCGCGCTAACGTCTAACGACAATTAGACCGAATTTTCGATCTCATCCAAGCCTATTCAATTCATTTCTCGCGAAACAGGAGCGCACCGTTCTTTGCATCAATCTGGACTGTCTGCCCTTCACGGACTTTGCCCTCGAGAATGTCGATGCTGAGCGGGTCGAGAATTTCCTTTTGAATGGTACGCCGCAACGGACGCGCACCGTAAACTGGATCGTAACCTTCGCGCGCTAACAATTCCTTGGCTGAATCGGAGAGCTTGAGCGCGATCTTCTGTTGCTCGAGACGCTTCGACAGACGTCCGAGTTGGATCCCGACGATCTTTTTCAAATCGTCCTCGCTTAGGCGGTCGAAAATGATGATCTCGTCGACGCGATTGAGAAACTCGGGGCGGAAGTGCGCGCGTAACGCGTCGGTGACAAGCCGCCGTCGTGCTTCTTTCGATTCTTCCTCCATGATGTACTGCGACCCGATATTTGAGGTCATGATGATGACCGTGTTCTTGAAATCGACCGTTCTCCCCTGCCCGTCCGTGATTCGGCCGTCATCGAGCACTTGCAGCAGTACGTTGAACACGTCGGGATGCGCCTTCTCGATTTCGTCAAACAGCACCACGGAGTACGGCCTGCGCCGGACTGCTTCGGAGAGTTGACCGCCTTCCTCGTAACCGACGTATCCCGGAGGCGCGCCGATCAATCGAGCGACCGTGTGTTTTTCCATGTATTCGCTCATGTCTATGCGGACCATGGCGTTCTCGTCATCGAACAAAAATTCTGCCAGCGCCCGGGACAATTCCGTTTTGCCAACGCCGGTTGGTCCCAGGAAAATGAATGAACCAAGCGGACGATTTGGATCCTGCAATCCGGCGCGCGCCCGGCGCACCGCGTTCGAAACCGCTTTGATCGCTTCCTCCTGGCCGACAACGCGCAAATGCAGATGCTCTTCCAGTTTGACCAGTTTCTCGCGTTCGCCTTCCTGCAATCGCGAGACTGGAATATGCGTCCAGCTCGAAACGACTTCGGCGATGTCTTCCTCAGTTACTTCTTCGCGAAGCAATGTGGGCCCTTTACTTTTGGCAGCTTTTGCCGTGGCATCGGCGAGTTTCTTTTCGAGTTCCGGAATGCGCCCATACTGAATTTCACTTGCCTTTGCCAGCTCACCTCGGCGCTGTGCACGCTCGAGCTCCGTGCGAAGTTGATCCAGCTCTTCTTTCCATTTCCTTTGCTCTTCCAGGACTGCTTTCTCTTTTTGCCACTCCGCTTTGAGCGCACCCGACTTTTCCTTTAACTCGGCCAATTCTTTCTCGAGTTTTTTCAAACGCTCCTTACTGGCGGCATCCTTCTCTTTTTTGAGCGCCTGCCGCTCCATTTCATGCTGCATGACCTCGCGTTCGATCACGTCAATCTCCGTCGGCATGGAATCGAGCTCGATCTTCAAACGAGACGCCGCTTCATCGACAAGGTCGATCGCCTTATCCGGCAGAAATCGATCGGTGATGTATCGCTGCGACAGCATCGCTGCCGCGACAAGCGCGCTGTCAGTGATACGCACTCCGTGGTGCACTTCGTAGCGTTCCTTTAATCCGCGCAGAATGGCGATTGTATCTTCCACGGTTGGCTCATTCACCAATACCGGCTGGAAACGCCGTTCGAGCGCAGCGTCTTTTTCGATGTATTTGCGATACTCATCGATGGTTGTTGCGCCGATCGTGCGCAACTCGCCGCGGGCCAACATCGGCTTGAGCATGTTTGAAGCATCGACCGAGCCTTCAGCCGCGCCGGCACCGACGATGGTGTGCAGCTCGTCGATGAACAAGATGACCTGACCCTGCGAATCGGTCACTTCTTTTAGGAACGCTTTCAGACGATCTTCAAATTCACCGCGAAACTTTGCGCCGGCGACCATCGCGCCGATATCCATCGCGATCATTCGTTTGTTCTTTAAAGAATCAGGGACATCGCCGCTGATGATTCGCCGCGCCAACCCTTCAACGATCGCCGTCTTCCCCACGCCTGGATCGCCGATCAGCACCGGATTATTCTTCGTCCGGCGCGACAACACCTGCATAATGCGCCGAATTTCGTTGTCGCGCCCAATCACCGGATCGATCTTTCCGCGGCGAGCGAGCTCGGTGAGATCGCGTCCGTATTTTTCCAGGGTTTGATATTTGCCTTCGGGATTTTGGTCGGTTACCCGCTGCGAGCCTCGTACCTGCTGAAGCCCTTGCATGATCTTGTCACGCGTGACGCCGGTTTCCTTGAGTAATTTTGCGGCTGGAACATTCGACCCAGCCAATGCCAGCAAGTAATGCTCGGCA
>QHRI01000181.1 GCA_003221375.1 Verrucomicrobiota bacterium | reverse complement strand
GGCGCAGAAATGAAAAAGCCGTTGAAGTCTTCGCTCAGTTGCTCAACTTCATCGCGCCGCGTCACGCCATGCACTTTCAGAAAAGATGCAGCGGCTTCTGTGTCGTTTGTTTCTAGCTCGAGCCAGATATCCGGCTGACTCAGGTTCGGCACTTTGTCGATCCAGAGCCGATTCGGGCCGAACTGGAAAATACAGCCCTCCTTTTCCTCTTCGATTAAAGGCAGCCCAAGCGTATCACGGTAAAAAGCCACCGTCTGGTCATACGTGTGGCTGGGGCATTTGATCGCGATGTTCGCTCCGCCGGAGAATTGCGGACCTTCGAGCTTTGCAACCATACTCTTGAGCCGGTTAAAAAAGTTAAATGTTACAAGGTCAAAAAAGGTAAAGATTCAACTCAGCGACCTGCCGATACGTTGTAACTCTTTTAACCTCCCTGACCGTTTCAATGCTCCACGAATCCATCACTCGATTACTCCGAACCGCTGCAACCGGGCTCGGTCATTTTGACCGGCTCGAGCGCATGCTCTAGTTCTTTGTCCGGCAGGACTTTTCTCTCGCGAGCGATTTGGCGAACGGTGCGGCCGGTTTTTGCGCTCTCCTTGGCGATTTCTGCTGCGCGATCGTAGCCGATTTTAGGTGCGAGACTGGTCACCATGGCCATGGAAAGTTCCACTAACTCGCGGCAGCGCTCTTCGTTGGCCACAATGCCGCGGACACATTTGTCGCAGAAAACCTCCACCACATTTGTCAACAGTCTGATCGACTCGAGAAGAGCATGCGCCATCACAGGCATCATCACGTTAAGTTCGAAATTCCCATTTGCTCCCGCCCACGTAATGGTTGTGTCGTTGCCGATCACCTGCGCGCACACCATCATCATTGATTCGCACATCACCGGGTTCACCTTGCCGGGCATGATCGAACTGCCGGGTTGCGTGGCCGGAAGTTGGATCTCCCCAATTCCGCAACGCGGGCCGCTACCCAACAACCGAATGTCGTTTGCGATCTTGAATAAACTTACGGCGATTGTTTTAAGTTGGCCGCTTGTTTCCACGACAGCGTCCTTCCCACCTTGCGCTTCAAAATGGTTTTTTGCCTCGTAAAACGCGATACCCGTGCGCTGCTTCAAGTGCCGCAGAATTTTCGCAGGCAAATCCCGATGCCGATTCAAGCCTGTGCCCACTGCGGTGCCGCCGAGTGGAATCTCACGCAACACTTCAATTGATTTCTGCGCTCGTTCCTTCGCGTAGGCAACTTGTTGCGCGTAACCAGAGAATTCCTGTCCGAGCCGGATCGGCGTCGCGTCCATCAGATGGGTCCGACCAATCTTGATAACGTGCCAGAATTCCTTGGCTTTCGCTTCGAGTGCTGCGTGCAGTTTTTCGAGAGCTGGGATGAGACAACTCTTTAGTTGTTCGGCGGCGCTGATATGGATAGCGGACGGGATCACATCATTGCTCGATTGCCCCATGTTGACGTGATCGTTCGGATGTACGTGCTCCCGCGAGCCGATCGGTTTGCCCGCCAACTGCGCGGAACGATTGGCGATGACTTCGTTCGCGTTCGTGTTGGTGCTGGTGCCAGAACCTGTCTGAAAAATGTCCAGCGGAAAATGGTCGTCGAGTTTTCCTTCAACAACTTCCTCAGCCGCTTGGACGATCAGCGCGGAACGCTCTGCATCGAGCAAGCCGAGATCGTGATTTGCTTGCGCGGCAGCCCACTTGATCAATCCAAGAGCGCGAATAAACGGCCGTGAAAACCGATAACCGCTCACCGGAAAATTTAACACTGCGCGGTGTGTCGAAGCGCCATGGAGAGCAGACGCCGGAAGCGTCATCTCGCCCATCGAATCCTTTTCTTTTCGGATCGGCTTCTCCGTCATGCCGAACGATGTGCGCCAACATTATAGTTTGCCCCTTGCAAGCTCATACCTTTACCGTGACCAAGCGGATGCTTCTTCTGAAAAACGGTAATGAACATGGGCGGTATGTTTTGCAGGAAGTACTCTGACTCGGCGTGCTCGAACAGGGTCGCGTGCTGTTTCAATTCGTTCGTCACTTGATAAATGATAAAACTGCCACCGGGCGCCAGGGCATCATGTGTTTTTTGCAGCAGCGAGCGTTTCTTCTCAATCTTAAGAATACTGAACGGAATACCCGAAAGAATATAGTCACAGGAATCGATTCGACGACGCTGCAGTTCATGTGGCAACGACGCTGCGTCGCCATGAATCACACGCACACGCCGATCGCCAGCAAACTGGCGCTCCAGATCGCGCGCGAACGCTCGGTCCAACTCGAACAAAAGCAGATGTGAATCCGGACACATCCGTCGTGAAATCTCGCGCGAATGTACTCCTTCACCCGGTCCATACTCGGCGATCACACGTGGCTGGCTAAAATCCATCTTGCTGGCGACACGTTCCACCAGTGCCTTGGAACTGGGAATGATTGATGCAATCTGAAACGGTCGTTTCAAAAACTGCTTGAAAAACAACGTGCTCACGAGACGCGAACAGTCGCCTTGCACGTCGAAGTTGTCCAGTCACGAAGTCGTGGCACGAACAATATGATTTCGCCCGCGCGAAAAAGCTTGCCGAGTCACCCGCAGTCTCGATATCTCGCTTGACTCGTTCCTCGCCACCGATCAGTTATCATTGCTGATTCAAGCGCGCGGTTAGCTCAGTGGTAGAGCACTACCTTGACACGGTAGGGGTCACAGGTTCGAACCCTGTATCGCGCACCATCCCGCTAAATTTACGCAGAAATCTTTCGCGCAAGCTTTCACCACCACGAATGCTTCGTGGAGGTCTGTTCGGTGAGATAACCTGGGCTATCAGACTTACGCTGCGAGCACTTTTGCCGTCGAAATTTCGATTTCCATGGATCGCCCAAGAAAGTCGAAAAGGACGCGGATCCGTTCCTTCACGGGAAGTAAATGGGTGACCACTACTTCCAGTCCTTGAAAGGGGCCTTCGCTGATTTGGACGGATTGGCCGACTTTGATGGAGCAATCGAGAGTCACAATCTCTTCCCCGCCCATTCTCGATTGGAGCGCCGTCACAATATTTTCGGGCAACGTTGCCAGACGGTCGCCAAAATGGACGATGCCTCGAATTCCATGAGAATTTTCAACGGCTCGATGCTGCGTCGAATACACAAATTTTGCGAACAGATAGCCAGGAAACATGGCCTCTACGAACCAAACAGGCCCTCTTTGCGTCATCCTTCGGAAACGCAATCGAGGTGAGAAACACTCCACTCCAAACTGACGCCGGAGGGCAGTGGCAGCCAAGTGCTCCCGCTTTGGCTGCGTCTTCAGACAAAACCATACCGGCTCAGGTACCAGCGCTAGAAAGGCAGATGACTGGGTCACACTCCAGAACTACGGAATTGGCAATTCCAAGTTCCGAAAAATCGTAAAGTTTTCCGTCGAATCTTTGAACCGCCGCTTTGATCAAGGGCAATTCCTGGCAGAGATCCGACTTGAAAAGCCCACGTCGGCAGCCCCTTATCGTAGCATTTTAACCAAAGACGCGTTTGACTTGAACTCAGAGCACAGCCGACAACGTTTGCGGCCGACATCCAGACGGCTCGCCAAACGCTAGGACCGTATAAATTGAGCCAATTAAAAGCAAACACTGAGCAATCTCCAAGCCCGCTTGGGCGGCTCCAATGTACAAGAAAGTGGCCGTTCAACCGAACGGCCACTTCCGAAATAAGCTTTTTAGTGAAGAATCGGAGCGCTTGCCTGTTAGCTCATTATGTAACGACGGACAATACCGAGCGCACCCAGGGCCGTGCCGAGCAACATTGCTGTAGTACCGCCATCGGGAACCCCTGGAACGCCTGCGCGGAAGAGCACCCAGCCGGAAAGATCATACCTGCCAGCTGTCGGCGGGATGGTGATGACGCCGCTTAAGTCTCCAACATACCAAACTTCAGTGCCATAATTTGGGCCGGCGTACTTCGCGAGCAAATAGGTATACAAACCGCCGGCGCCGAGATTTATGCTTGTAGTTTTGCCTTGTACATTCCCAGCCAATACTGCTTGAGGCAATTGGCCAAAGGCGTTATTCGAACGAAAGTAGCTTTGTCCATCAGCTTTGTCGCTTTTTCCGAGGCCCATGCCAATTAAATGGTTAACATAATTTAGTCTGTCCTGGTCTCCAGCCGGTATGCCGTAGTTTACGAAGCCAAGCTCGTGACTATCGCCAATTTGAAGTGAAACGGCACGCGCGCTGGGGCTGAACGTAAGCAGTGCGCCGGCGAGGACCGTGCAGAGGACGGCAAACTTACTTGTTGGAACGATGTTTATTTTCATGTCACGACATAACAAAGCAAAGGCTATGCCAACCGTAATTGACTGTGTCAATGTCAGGAGCGAACCAGACAGAGCGATGCATAATCATCAGGTCCAACGGTGATTATATCATGCATCCTGCCGATGTAAGGATTTCCGACGTCTCTATACTGTGTAAAAGCCACTTGCGACGGATAACCGCATGCGATTGAAAGCGCGCTTCTCCCAGCCCAGTCAAAGCCGGTCGGACCCGCAAGGTACAAACAAAAAGTGGCCGCCCTAAAAGGAACGGCCACTCTTGTGTTGGGAAATTTTGTAACGGTTTATCTCTTCAGGAAACGCCTGGCCATACCGAGGGAGCCGAGCGCGGCACCGAGTAACATTACCGTGGTTCCGCCGTCTGGAACCCCACCAGTTGGGTTGAGCAGCGTCCAACCGGTCATCTTGTAGAATCCCATCAGTGGAATATTACTTCCCACAAGATTGCCGTTCGCGAGGGGCTTAGCATAGCGGTAGAGATCAACTGAACCGGTTAATCCTCCGACATTAAAGACCGCGACACCGCCGTTTGGTCCATCGTACGCCGCAACCAGGTACTGAAACCCCGTCCCAAGGGAGACGGTTACAGCAGTTGTACCGGCTGAGATGACGCCCGACAAAACAGCTCCTGTGGCTGTGGCCGCCGGGAGCGAACCAAAGTTATTAAAGGAACGCGAATAGAGCGGGTCGCCAGGAACTTGGGATTGGGCTCCAAGGCCGAGGGCCAGTAACGCATTCGTCATATCCGCGTCGCGCTGTGCTTGGCCACCATTGCCCTGTGTCCCTGGGAGAACTGTTCCCACAAGGCCCTGGCTACTATGGCCAGAACCATCGTTATACGTCATTTCCAAGATGGCATTGGCGCGTTGAGTCAAGCCAA
>QHRI01000180.1 GCA_003221375.1 Verrucomicrobiota bacterium | reverse complement strand
CCTTGTCCTTTTGATCTTTAAACGGTGACGATTTCTCTTGCCCGAATAGCGGGAACACGAGCGAAAATACGGCCAGAATAAGAATGAGACGTTTCATAAGATGGAATTCTCCAGCGGGCTAACGTTAAATCGAGCGCCGCAGGAAGGGGCACGCTAATGGATAAACCTTACTCGTCAAGAAAACAGCGCTGCCGACAAGACTTTCGAGCTCGATTTCTTGCTGGCGTTGCCTTTCTCGCCTGCCTTGCCATTGGGCCACTGACGGTTCACGCGATCACTCTCTTGCAGAGTGATGCTCTTAAGATCGGGAAGAAGATCTGGCAAAACGAATGTAATGGAACCGTCGCTGGTCTTACCTCATGGAATGAGGGAGAAAACTTCGCTTCACTCGGCATCGGTCATTTCATCTGGTATCCCAAGGGCCAGCGTGGTCCGTTCGAAGAAAGTTTTCCAAAACTCGTGAGCTTCATCTCAAAGCGCGGCGCGAAATTGCCAACGCTTCTGCTGGGACCCGGCGAAAAGGCCTGCCCCTGGAACTCGCGTACGGAGTTTGTTCAAGCCCAACATTCCACCGAGATGAATCAATTGCGCCAGTTCCTCGCCGATACGGTCGATCTGCAAGCGGAATTTCTCCTGGCACGGTTAGAGAGCGCACTTCCAAAGATGCTGGCCGAAGCTGCGCCTTCTGATCGAACCAACATACAGGAACAATTCGAGCGCCTGACCAAAACTCCACAAGGATGCTACGCACTGATTGATTATGTGAACTTTAAGGGAGAAGGCGTGCTGCACACAGAGCGTTACCAGGGCCAGGGCTGGGGCCTGCTGCAAGTCTTGGAAGCCATGCATGGCACGTCGGTCAGCCGCGCAGTTGATGAATTCGCACGCGAGGCAAGCGCGGTGCTGACACGGCGAGTGCAAAACTCACCGGCCGAACGCCACGAATCGAGATGGTTATCTGGTTGGATTCGGCGAGTAAACAGTTACAATGGCGGCTAATTTATGCGACTTTCGACGTTGATTCGGTTGTTTCTGCTGGCCGCGGTTGTGTCTTCTGCGAGCGGTCAATTTCACTTGGGCCCGAAGCCACGACAGCCGAGTCCTACGCCGCCGCCGATGCGCAAAGCGTCGACCTTTATTCAGAGACAGGAACCATTGAAGGTAAATCAAGCGTTACTTAAACAGGCAACGCAGGACAATACGCGCATCGTCGTCTCGATCCCAAAGCAGCGGGCTTACCTTATGATCGGGGACCAAATCGTGGCCGATGGCCCAATCTCGTCTGGCAGAAGCGGGCACGAGACACCGAGAGGACATTTCAATGTGATGGAAAAGGACCCCAATCATCATTCCAGTCTTTACGGCGATTTTGTGGACGGTTCCGGCCGCACAGTTCGTGCCGGAGTTAGTGCACGTAGTCAATCCGCGCCGAGCGGAACGCACTTTGCGGGTGCGTCCATGAAATGGTTTCTTCGGCTCACCGGCGAAGGCGTCGGGATGCACATCGGAATTTTGCCTGGCTACCCCGCCTCGCACGGCTGCATCCGCGAATCCGTCGATGGGGCAAAATTGTTTTACGACCACGCCAAGATTGGCACGTCAGTAGACGTGGGCTCGGAATGAATGGGTGCACTGTCCAGCAATTTTCTGCGTAGTAATTCCAACGCAGCCTGCGTGGCGATTTGCTTAAAAGTCTCGCGATCAGTTGGAAAAAACAATTTCTTGACGATCGTTTCATCCGACGCGGCGAGAGCAATATAAACGGTTCCGACCGGCTTGTCCGGCGAACCGCCGCCTGGCCCGGCAACGCCCGTCGTGGCGAGTGCATCATCGGATCTTGCGCACTCGCGCGCATGTTCGGCCAGCGCACGCGCGACCTGCTCGCTCACGGCACCGTGCTTCTCGATCAACTGCGCATCCACGTCCAGCATATTGATTTTGGCCTGATTCGAGTAACAAACATACCCGGCAAGAAAAACTTCCGAGGCGCCGGGAACGTTTGTGATCCGATTGGCAACCAATCCGCCAGTGCACGATTCCGCGACGGCCAGCGTTTGATTCCGCTGCGTAAGCAGTTTTACGATGACTTGCTCCAGCGTTTCATCTGCAGCCGAAAAGATTGACGATCCCAGTGTCGATCTGATAACGGCGTCTGCCTGTTCGATCGCTTTCGATTTCCCGACAATGCGCACATCCACTTCGCCCGGGCGCGCGCAGTAACCCAGTTCGATTCCCTGGATTGCAAGCACACGGTCGCCGATCGCCTCCTCGACCAGCGACTCACCCTTGTCCGCAATCTTATAGAGTCGTCGCTCGACCAAGACCGAAGCGGGCACAATGGAGCGCAGAATCGGCGCCACAAACGCACGGAACATCGGCTGAAGTTCCCGCGGAGGTCCGGGTAACAAAAAGAGATGCGGAGATTGAATCCGTGGATTGATATTCCATCTGATTCCGCGCACTCGAAGTCTTTGCCGGAGCGAAGCCAGTAGCTCCGGAGATTGTCGGAGCTCCAGCGCCAGCAGATCGGCAACCATCTCGCGTGTTATGTCATCTCCGGTCGGACCGAGACCCCCAGTCACAAAAAGAATTTCACAGCTTGGAAATAGTTCAGCCAAAGCATGCCGAATCGCTTCAGTGTCGCCAACCGTGCGTCGTTCCTCAAACCGCAAACCAAACGGAAGAATCTCGCGCGCTATGAATGCAAGATGTGCATCGTGCACATCGCCAAGCAAAAGCTCCGTGCCGGTGTTGAGAAGAGCGGCGCGCATAAGAGGAGTTGAAACGTCAGAAAGGTACAACGTTACAAGGGAATCTGTAGCCCTTCTAACCTTGTAACGCTTTTAACTTTTTAACCAGGCCCGAAACCTTTCGGGGCTCACGCAGCGCTCTTGTCCTGTTTCTTGCGAATAAGCGGAAGCTTTTTCCCTTCCGCGACCGCTCGATTGATCGTGACCTCAGCGATGTCTTCCCGGCTCGGCACATCGTACATGATGTCGAGCATGATTCGCTCGAGCATCGAACGCAACGCACGCGCGCCTGTTCCCTTCGTGACTGCCTGCGCCGCCAGCGCTCGCAAGGCATCTTTGGTGAATGTTAAGCGCACGCCTTCCATTGAGAAAAGCTTTGTGTATTGCTTCACCATTGCGTTTTTTGTCTCGGTCAAAATCGCCACCATCTCCTCCTCCGTCAGCGCATCGAGCGAGCTGACAACCGGCAATCGCCCGATGAATTCGGGAATCATCCCGAAGGCGAGCAGATCCTCCGGTTCCACATGGCGGACCGCTTGCTTTCGCAGCGCCTCCTCAACTTCGAGCGTGGGGCTCCCAAATCCCATCACTTTTTGCCCGATGCGTTTTTGAATGATTTTGTCGAGGCCGATGAACGCACCGCCGCAAATGAAAAGAATCTTCTCGGTATTAACCTGAATGTACTCCTGATGCGGATGCTTGCGTCCGCCCTGTGGCGGAACATTGCACGTGCTGCCTTCCAGGATTTTCAACAGAGCCTGCTGCACGCCTTCGCCCGAGACATCACGCGTAATGCTTACGTTATCAGTTTTGCGGCCGATCTTGTCGATCTCGTCGATGTAAACAATGCCGATCTCCGCGCGTTTCACGTCGTAATCCGCATTTTGAAGGAGTCGGAGGATAATATTCTCAACATCTTCGCCGACGTATCCTGCTTCGGTCAGCGTGGTCGCATCAGCGATGCAAAATGGTACGTCGAGAATCCGCGCCAATGTCTTGGCGAGTAACGTTTTTCCCGAGCCGGTGGGCCCGATTAGCAAAATGTTGCTCTTCTCGATTTCAACATCGGCAAACGGATCGGGTTGAAACGCGGCGGAAGCATCGGCCGGCTGGGAAGCCTGCAACACTCGCTTGTAGTGATTGTGGACGGCGACAGATAACGTTTTTTTTGCGCCCTCCTGGCCGATGACGTACTGATCAAGGGCACGCCGGATTTCCGCCGGCTTGGGGACACGAATATTCGAGGACTGGCGGCGAGCATCTTCGTTGAGCTCCTTGTCGAGGATGCTTTTGCAAACGTTGATGCAACTATCGCAGATATAGACGCCTGGTCCGGCGATCAATTTGCGCACCTCGGCATGGCTTTTGCCACAAAACGAGCACATGGTGAGGTTGGAAGCGCGGGCCATATTTTTGAGAAGCTCTCCTATCCTCCGACCTTTCGCGGCAAGGCGGTTTCAGCCACTTCTATTGACCTGTCGCCAGAGGGAGGAGTCGCCCCATCGAGGAGCTTCACCTCCTTGCGAGACTTGATCACTTCGTCCACCAAACCGTACGCCTTCGCTTCCTGGGCGGACATATAGTAATCACGATCCGAATCGATCCGTACCTGTTCTTCAGATTTGCCGGTGTGCCGTGCCATGATTTTGATGAGGCGCTTTTTTAGCTTGAACATGTAGTCGACCTGACGTTCCACGTCGCTGGCCGCGCCCTGCGCACCCCCGGAGACCTGATGGATCATGATATCGGAATTCGGAAGCGCGAAACGTTTCCCTTTTGTCCCTGCACAGAGCAGGACCGCAGCCATACTCGCGGCCATTCCCAGGCAGTAGGTAGTCACATCGCATGTGAGGAATTGCATCGTATCATAAACCGCGAGTCCGGCAGTGACTGAGCCGCCGGGCGAGTTGATATAGATGCTAATGTCCTTTTTCGCGTCCTCCATTTGCAAAAACAGCAACTGCGCAATGACAAGATTGGCGATGTGATCGTCCATTGGCGTTCCGATAAAAACGATTCGATCCTTGAGCAGTCGCGAATAGATATCGTAGCTGCGCTCACCCCGCCCAGTCTGCTCCACGACCATAGGAATCAGCACCTGGGAAAAATTTTCCTTCGATACACTCATGATTTTTCTTCTTTAACAGCGGGTTCTTGCGCTGTCTCGACGCTAACATTCGCCTTAAGGAAATCAAGAGTCTTGCCCAGCAGTATCTGTTCCGCGAACGCGTCCAGACCATCGTGTTCCTGCAGTTCCTTGCGCATTTTTTCCACCGGAACGTTGTACCGCGCCGCCTCCTCACGAAGCTGACCGTTGATGTCGTCCCGCGAAACCTTGACGTTTTCCTGCTCGGCAATCCGGTGCAGAATAAAATTGGTTTTCAACCGCTGAGCCGCTAGCCCGGCGGCGCTTTCGATAAGTTCTTTTTCTTTCTCCTTTAACATCTCATCAGTCACACCGCGTTCCCGGTTTCGTTGCACCAAGTCTGCCAGAAAGCGACGCGTCTCAGTCTTTAGCAGAGCAGGCGGCAACTCGAACTGAATCCGTTCGTGCAGGTGTTTCACTACCTGTCCTTCTTTCGCCCGTTCGCGCTCATGCTCTTTCTCATGGGCGAGGTCGTGTTCGATGATCTTGCGCAAATCAACAAGCGTCTTTCCCGGAATCAATTTAGCCGCAAACGCGTCATCCAACGTCGGCAATACTTTCTGCTTAATCTCGCGGAGAGTAACATTGTAATTTGCCTGGCTTCCCGCTAGTTCCTTTACCGGAAAATCTGTCGCAAAATCGACGGTCACCGTGCGCGTTTCGCCCGGCTTCTGACCTGTCATTTGCTCGCAGAATTTCGGCAGGAAATTATCGGACGCGAGGCGTAACCAGAATTTCTTGCCACCGTGAAGATTTTTGCTCGCCTGGGGTGCAATTTCATTGATTGTCTTGCCATCGATGGTGCCCTCGAAATCGATGACAGCGAAGTCACCCATCTCCAGTCCCCGTTCGGGAACATCGACAAAGTCCGCGGATTGATCGCGTAAGCGCTCGACTGCGGCGTCAATTTCCGATTCAGAAACACTCGTCTCCGGTAGCTGCACAGGAATGTTTTTGTATTCCGGCAGTTCAAATTCCGGCGCAGTGACAACTGTCGCGCGGAACCGCATCGACTTGTCTTCTCCAAGCTGAACATCTTCGATATTTGCGAGCGAAGCGACGCGCAACTTTTCTTGCTCGATCGCTTCATGATAGCTCTTGGAAACGAGCTTCTTAGTCAATTCGTCCTGAATTTCCTTGCGAAATCTTTTCTCGATGACAGCGCGTGGGGCCTTTCCTGGCCGGTAACCCGGGATCTTGGCAAAACGCGCGAAACTGATGGCGATCGCGTCCCATTCTTTGGACACCTCCTCAGGCGGCAGTTCAATTTGCAGCGTAGAAACCGACCCCGGCTGTTTTTCCACTTCGACCTTCATAAAATCACTCTAACGGCGCTCGGCAGGCGCCGCAAAATTTGCGGCGTACTTCGTAGGCGCCGTCGCCTCACCCTTTGGTAAACCCAGTAAGTTGTGTCAAAACACACCGCCATTGTCCATCGAGCCTGACAAAAACATCTGTGGACCGCTCGTACGTGCTGAATTCCTGCCCCATGAATTTCCCTTTCGACCGAGTGAGCGCGCTTAGGACGGCACTGTCTGCATAGACACGCACTCGGATGTCGTCGGATTCCATCATCTCATGAGTAAGAGCTCCTGACTTGATCACCCCGAGAAAACGCTCCTTATCAATGATTCCTCCATCGGCATTGATGATGATCCACTCATCGCTAACAAATCGTTCGATTCCATCTGGATCATTCTTTGCGATTGCGTCAGCAAATCCCTTTTCCACTTTTAAGACTTCTTCGTCCATTTCTTTGAGTTTCTCTGGCGTGATTAGTAAACTTTCTTTCCCTTGACGTAAACGCCATGCGTCAGCGGAACCCCAAACCAGTAGGCCAGCTCGCGATAGTCTTCGCAATCGAAGATGGCAAAGTTGGCGAATTTCC
>QHRI01000179.1 GCA_003221375.1 Verrucomicrobiota bacterium | reverse complement strand
CGAAAGGGCGGATCGCGTCCTTGTATCCGTCGGTCTGGCGGGTCGCGAAGATCATCACCCGAGTCAGCTTTCAGGTGGCCAGCAACAGCGCGTAGCGATTGCACGCGCCTTGATCAATGACCCGGAAGTACTGCTTGCGGACGAACCGACCGGCAATCTGGATAGCAGGACCAGCGTCGAGGTTATGGCAATTTTTCAGCAACTTAACGAACGCGGAATTACCGTTATCATGGTCACGCACGAACCTGACATCGCCGCTTACGGAAAGCGCAACGTGATGATGCGCGACGGTATGATCCTGGATGATCATCTGGTTTCACGGAGATTGAATGCAGTAGAGCAGATTGAAAACGGTAGGGCGCTACCGGAGCCTGCTCGCCGCGGCGAGGGCGCGCAGGGCCCCGATTCAACGACTTAACGCTTCAACGTTTCAACCAATAAAATGAGAGTCGCACCAACATTTAACGTTGCGCTCCGCGCGTTGCGGCGAAATAAGCTGCGTTCGGTCCTGACCGCGCTCGGCATCATCATTGGTGTTGGCGCGGTCATTGCAATGGTTGGGATTGGCAACGGAGCGAAGGCTCAGGTCGAGGCGCAGATTGCCAGTCTCGGGCAAAATGTGATCCTCATCTTTTCCGGCAGCACCACTTCGAGTGGTATTCGCACGGGATGGGGTGGCGCCGGCACGTTGAAGGTCGAAGACGCGGAGGCGATCCGGCGCGAAGTGCCGGGCGTCATCGGCGTAAGCGAGGAAGTTGTTTCGACCACTCAAGTAGCAGCAGGAAATCAAAACTGGTTTACCCGGATTTACGGAGAATCGGCCGATTACTTTGATATCCGACAATGGCCGCTGGCTGATGGCGCGCCGTTTACCGCGCAAGACGTTCGCAGCGCGAACAAGGTTTGTGTCATCGGTCGCACCACGGCGACCCAGATTTACGGAAACGAAAATCCCATTGGCCAGATCTTACGAATCAAAGAGGTCCCGTTCACCATCACGGGTATCCTGACCCCAAAAGGGTTGAGCACACAGGGCGTGGACCAGGACGACATTGTTATCATGCCGTACACAAGCGCGATGAAGCGTGTGATCGGCGGGACCAATCTTCGCAATATCAACGTGCAAATCGCCGATCCACAGCAGCTCGAAGCGGCCCAGCAACAGATTATCTCACTGCTTCGGCAACGGCATAATATTCGTCCCGGGCGCGACGACGATTTCACCGTGCGCAACCAACAGGAAATCGCGCAGGCCGCCACCGCCACCACTGCAGTCATGACCATTCTGCTTGGCTCGATTGCGGGCGTTTCCCTTCTGGTTGGTGGGATCGGAATCATGAACATCATGCTCGTGAGCGTGACCGAGCGGACACGTGAGATTGGTGTGCGTATGGCGGTGGGCGCACGCGGCAACGACATTCTCACTCAATTCTTGATTGAAGCCGTGACATTGAGCTCGGTCGGTGGTCTGATTGGGATCGTCTGTGGCGTTGGTGCGTCGAAGGTTCTGTCGGCATACGCGAACTGGCCGACCCTGATCTCAATCAGTTCGGTCGCGATTGCGTTTTTGTTTAGCGCTGCGGTCGGAATTTTCTTTGGATTTTATCCAGCACGCAAAGCCGCTGCGCTCGATCCCATCGAAGCGCTGCGCTACGAGTGAGAATTTGTTCTCATGAAACGCACGAATAACCCGAAAAGGGGCAGTTCGATTTTCTGAGATTTTGTATCTTTCGAATGTTTAGTGGGGAAATTTTTGTTGTAGCGATCGCTGTCCTCAGCGGCAAATTAGTATATGGCGGAGCACAGTGGTTTTGAAAAGCTAGTCGCAGAGGCAAAGAAAAACATCACTGAGATTTCTCCAGCGGACGCAGCCGAGAAATCAAAGAGCGGTGAAGCCGTGATCGTCGATGTTCGCGAGAAAGATGAATGGGACGAGGGACATATTCCCGACGCAATTCACATGAGTCGCGGCACTATCGAACTCGATATCGAAGAAAAAGTCCCGGACCTTAACGCAATGATCGTTTGTCATTGCGGCGGAGGCGGACGCTCCGCACTTGCCGCCGAGAACCTGCAAAAGATGGGGTACAAAAATGTCCGCTCGATGGCGGGTGGCTTCAAAGCTTGGAAAGCCGCCGGCTTGCCAATAAAAAAATAGACGGAATCGAACGTCAGCCGGATCTCTTGACTTGGCTCGACATGACAGGGGATGCAGCGAGCTGACGTTGTGTTTAAGTCGCGGGGTCGTTAGACTGGCGCGCATGACTCGCCCGCTGCCTGACATGACCTCGCTGGATTATTACGGCATTGAAGAGCTTTTCACGGAGGACGAGCGCGAAGCGCGCGATCGGGCCAGGACCTTTGTGCGGGAGGAAGTCATGTCTGAGGTCGTGCCTTGCCATCGTGCGGCCAAATTTCCGGAACATCTCATCCCGCGGATGGGTGAACTGGGTTTTTACGCGCCGTATCTCAAGGAGGGCGGTTGTGCAGGGCTCAGTCACACCGCGTATGGGCTCATCATGCAAGAACTTGAGCGGGCCGATTCCGGTTTACGCTCGCTGGCTTCAGTACAGGGGGCGCTCGCGATACAGGCAATCCATTCCTTTGGCTCGCCGGAGCAACAGGCGCGCTGGTTGCCGGGTCTAATCTCGGGCAAACTTATCGGTTGTTTTGCACTGACCGAACATGGACACGGTTCAGATCCCGGCGGGATGGAGACCCGTGCCAAGCGCGAAGGTGACCATTACATTTTGAACGGCAGCAAGTGCTGGATCGGTAACGCGTCCATCGCTGACGTTAAGGTTGTTTGGGCACGGGGCGACGATGGCGGCGTGGGCGGATTTGTTGTAGAGAAGGAAGCGCCCGGCTTTCGCGCACAGGACATCGAAGGGAAGTTTAGTCTGCGTATGTCGCGCACATCAGAATGCTGGTTCGATAATTGCCGGATACCTGCGGGAAATCGCCTGTCCAAGGCGTCCGGACTCGGCGCGCCGTTGGCTTGTCTTTCGCACGCGCGCACTGGCATCGCATGGGGGGTGATTGGAGCGGCCATTGACTGCTACGAGACGGCAGTGGCTTACGCCAAGTCGCGCGAACAATTTGGCCGACCGATTGCCGGCTTTCAATTGGTGCAACAGAAGCTTGTTTGGATGGTGCAGGAGATCACCAAGGCGCAATTGTTGGCGTTGCGTCTCACACGCATGATCGAAACCGGCTCGGCGCGTCCCGCGCAGATCTCGCTGGCCAAACGGAACAATGTTTGGATGGCGCTGGAATGCGCACGCAAGGCGCGTGACATTCTCGGCGCCGCAGGCATAACGGATCGCT
>QHRI01000178.1 GCA_003221375.1 Verrucomicrobiota bacterium | reverse complement strand
CTACCAGGCACGCTGTCGCAGGCAACAGCGACAACATAAGAGCAAAAGTGGCCTTCGATAAACGCGCCATTGCAAATTGATCGCAGATGTAAGGGATCACAGAGGAACAAATGCCGACTCCGGCGCCAGCGAGAAGGATCTTAGGATCCAGCAACGCTCCCGATGCGCTTTTCAAGCCGATCGGGGTAATCACAATGCTCGCAACGACCATTGCCATTGCCAGACGGTCGACTCCGCCACGACCGCCGCTCGCCGCGATCCGATGCCCAAGCAGAATGTAGAGAACAAAGAGCGCGCAATTCGCAAATGCGAAAATGTATCCGATCGGTTCGCCA
>QHRI01000177.1 GCA_003221375.1 Verrucomicrobiota bacterium | reverse complement strand
CGAATGCGACTACAATCCATCTCTCGTCTGCCCCCAGTTCAGCGAACAAGCGCCACGGACGCTTCCAGACTGCGAACACTGTGGCCGCGCTTGCAATCCGCAGCCATGCGACGCCTAATACATCAACGCTGGCAAAAAGAAGCACGGCAAAGGCAGGACCCAGATAATGAAAAATGGCGCTGCAGATGAAAAAGGTTTCTGGCGGAACAGGCCGCGCCGTGTCTGCCCGTTCACGCGTCATTGGCTCGATCGGCAAGACGATTTTGTTCGTCATACAGACAAACTAAAACGTCAAAACAGGCGTGCAAACAAAAAACAAGGTTAAATCACGAGATAGTACTATATATTAATTAATTTTAGTTCTTGTTCCGGTGGATATTAAGGAAATAATCAAAGATCACAAAAATATTGAAATTCTGAAGCTCTTGCAACGGAATCCTCGGATGTCGATCGCGGAGCTGGCCCGAAAAATCAGGATGTCCAATCCGGCGGCGAAGGAGCGTGTTCGACGCTTGGAAAACAGTGGCGTGATCGCCGGCTACCGTCTTGAATTGGATCCGAAAGCGGTGGGACACGATATCACCGCGTTCGTCCGAATCCGGCCGCTTCCGGGACATCTGCCGAAAATCTCGGCGCTTGCTCAGCAGATTCCCGAGGTAGTGGAATGCCATCGAGTCACCGGCGAAGATTGTTTCATTCTCAAAGTGCATTTACCTGAAATCGCGTCTTTGGATCGCGTGCTGGACCGCTTCCTCGTTCACGGCCAGACAACAACCTCGATCGTACAGTCCTCACCGGTGCCGCCGCGGTCGCCACCGATCTCATCGGCTCCGGCGCGCAAGAGCGCAAAACGCTCTCGGGGTTGACATCGTCTTCCGAAGCCGATCCACCTCGCGCTGGCGCGCTGATTAGATTAAAATCGCGACGCAATGGGCAACACCTTCGGCCAGCTCTTTCGTGTTACCACTTTTGGCGAATCGCACGGTGGGGGCGTCGGCGTGGTCATCGACGGTTGCCCGCCGAACGTCGAGCTATCCAAAGCTGAGATCCAAAGCGAGCTGGACCGCCGACGTCCTGGTCAAAGTAAGATCACCACGCAGCGGAAAGAAGAAGATCAATGCGAAATTCTTTCCGGTGTCTTTGAGGGCAAAACACTGGGCGCACCCATCGCGATTCTTGTGCGCAACAGAGATGCGCGTCCTGGGGACTACGTCGAGATCGCAGAGAAATTCAGACCCTCACACGCAGATTTCACTTATGAAGCCAAGTATGGCATTCGAAACTGGCAGGGTGGTGGCCGCGCTTCGGCGCGCGAGACCATTGGTCGAGTGGCAGCCGGTGCAGTTGCGAAAAAAATATTGTCGTTGCTGCATGCGGAATTCGAGATTGTCGCCTACGTCGCGCAAATTCACGGCGTCGTTGCGAATATCGACCGTTCTGCGGTAAAGACGAAAGACGTGGAGAAAAATATTCTTCGCTGCCCGGATACCGCAGCGGCAAAGCAGATGGTCTCGCTAATTGAGCAAGTTCGCGGTGAGGGCGATTCGATTGGCGGTATAATTGAATGCGTGGTACGCGGCGTTCCGCCGGGTCTTGGTGAACCGGTCTTCGATAAACTTGAAGCAGATCTTGCCAAAGCGATGCTGAGCATACCTGCAACGAAAGGATTCGAGATCGGGTCCGGTTTCGCGGCGACGCGGATGCGGGGCTCCGAGCACAACGATCCATTCGAGATGCGTGGTGGGAAAATACGCGCGGCAACTAACAATTCCGGAGGTGTGCAGGGCGGAATCAGTAATGGGGAGGAAATTTATTTTCGTGTCGCGTTTAAGCCAACAGCGACGATCGGCCACCAACAGAAAACAGTCACCAGTTCACACATGCAAACGCAGCTGGCTGCGCGCGGGCGCCACGATCCGTGCGTTCTTCCCCGGGCAGTGCCGGTCGTAGAAGCGATGGGCGCGCTGGTGCTTTGTGATCAGGCTTTACGGCAGAGGGCGATAATTGCGGATCGCGGATCGCGGATTACAGAGTGATCCGCTTGGAAATGCTCGGTGCAATTCAATCCGCAGTCGGCAATCCGCGGTCCGCAATTCCTTCAGTGTCCGGCTCGCCACTTTGGCAGGTGGTTTTCATTTCTTTTGCCGTCATTTTAATCCTATTCGAAGTCCTGCGGGGCTGGCGATTGGGTTTGATGCGTCAGATCACCCGGCTTGTCGCTCTTGGTGCCGCGTACGCGGCTGCCTTTTTCGGAGGGAGATTGTTTGTTCCAATGGCCCGCTCTTTTTTAAAAATGCCCGACCCAGTTCTGTCGATCTTGTGCGGCGCCATACTTGCGTTCGCTGTGTATGCGCTCGTCTGCGGCCTCGGCGCCCTCCTGTTTAAACGAACTACCCAACAAGAATCTGGACTTGTCCGCCTAATTTATGGTTTTGCAGGGGCAATTGTGGGACTGTTTTTCGGTCTCTTTCTGCTTTGGCTGACTGTTACAAGTATCCGAACCGTCGGCGCGTTGGCTGAAGGGCAAGCTGGCGGCCGGTCTGTTGCCGCAGCGCACAGCGCGCAAGACCCAACTTCGCATGCTCTCGACGTGCGCCGCCGTTTTCTTTCGGAATCGGACGATGGCATGCACGCCCTCGCGACGTCACTGGCACGCCTAAAGAATTCACTGGAACTGGGTTCGCTTGGTAACGTGCTCAAGAGCAGCGACCCGATTTCGTCAAGAACGTACAAAGCGCTGGAGAAAGCGGGGAACGTTCTTTCCAGCCGGGAGCACACGCAGAAATTTTTGACATTCCCCGGTGCGCGCGAATTGAGTGAACACCCGAAAATCGTCGCATTGCGAAGCGATCCAGAAATCGCCGATCTGATCGCGCAAGGGCGGTTCCTCGATCTCCTTCAAAATCCGCGCGTCATTGATGCTTTAAATGATCCGGTCCTCGCGGAGCGCATCAGGAAATTCGATATTCAACGCGCGCTCGATTACGCGCTGGAAAAGAGCAACCACGAATAGACACGAATGAACACTAATTCCAAAGGGAGCAGCCGTGACTAGTCTTGGTGATTCGTGTTCATTCGTGGTTAATTTCTGACGTGTCTTACATCAGCACGATCGGCTTGGAAGTGCACGTCCAGTTGAAGACGCGTTCGAAAATGTTTTGCGCTTCTCCGGTTGAGTTCGGCGCGGAACCAAATACGCACACTTGCCCGGTGTGCCTCGGTCTGCCTGGCGCCCTGCCGGTGATGAATCATGAAGCGTTGCGCATGACGGTTCTCACCGGGCTCATGCTCGGATGCGACATCGCACCTGTCTGCAAGTTCGATCGCAAAAACTATTTCTATCCGGACATGTCGAAGAACTATCAGATTTCGCAGTACGATACGCCGCTTTGCACGAATGGCGCCGTGCCGTTACACGATCTCGCTTATCCAAAGGACGCGCAGAAAAACATCATCACCCCTGACAAGGAAGTGCATCTGGTGCGTATTCATCTCGAGGAAGACGTGGCGAAAAGCTTTCATTTCGAGAATAGCACGGGGATCGACTTTAATCGTGCTGGCACACCGTTGATGGAGATCGTGACGCAACCGGAGATCAATTCACCCGAGGAAGCGTTCGCGTTTCTCACTTCTCTTAAGCAAATCCTGATCTACGGAGCAGTCAGCGATGCCGACATGGAAAAGGGACAACTCCGCTGTGACTGCAACGTTTCGGTGCGGCCGGAGTCGCAGGCAGAGCTTGGAGCGAAGGTCGAGGTCAAGAACTTGAATTCCATCAGCGGAGTGCGACGCGCGCTGGCTTACGAGATCCAGCGTCAAGATGCGGACGAAAGAGTTCGCGCATGATTACCGTTACTTTCCGGACCCTGACCTGGTGCCGGTGAAGACTGAAGTGCTTCTGGCCGAAGTGCGGCAGCGCGTACCTGAGTTGCCCAAAGCGAAACGAGCCCGTTTTGTTCAGCAATATCAGGTCAGCACATACGATGCCGCCGTGCTGGCAAACGATCTCGATCTCGCTCGTTACTTTGAAGTAGCTGCCAAAGGCGTGAGGAAGCCCAAGAATGTCGCCAACTGGATCTTGAACGATTTGCAGAACGCCCTCGGTACTGCCGGTAAGGCGATCACAGATTGTCCGATTCCGCCGGAGGCTCTTGATGAATTGGTCAATTTGATCGACAGCGGAAAAATCAGCGGGAAGCAGGGCAAGGAAGTTTTCGCAGAGATGTTTGCGAGCGGAAAAAGCGCGGCCGCGATCGTGAAAGAGAAGGGGATCGA
>QHRI01000176.1 GCA_003221375.1 Verrucomicrobiota bacterium | reverse complement strand
AGAGGAATGTAGCGCGAGCCTCTGGCTTGCGAGTGAAAAGGCCGCAAGCGAGACGCATGCGCTACCTTGCATCATTGAACGAAATGACGCGCCAGTTCGCAAGGCAGAAGGATTAGAGTTACGCACGAATGTCTTGGCCGGAAGCGTGGGATCGCAAATCGAGATTGAAATAGAAAATGTAAGATTCGAAGTCGATCTTCTGCACGCGCAAAAGACAGGTTTCTATCTCGATCAAAGATACAATTACGCGGTCGTGGCCGGATACGCGCGCGAGCGGCGGGTATTGGATTGTTTCACAAATCAGGGAGCATTTGCGCTGACGTGTGCGCGTGCGGGCGCCGCGGAAGTGACCGGTGTTGAAGAAAATGCCGAGAACATCGCGACTGCGAAACAGAACGCAGCGCGCAATGAATTGAACGCAGGATGGATTCAGCAGGATGTCTTTCAGTTCCTGCGCGCGAGCGAGAAAGCGGGCGTCCAGTATGATTTGATCATTCTCGATCCGCCGTCGTTTACAAAAACCAGGAGCGGGTTGCGCGACGCGTTGCGCGGCTATCGAGAATTGCACATGCGGGCATTCAAGCTGCTATCGAAGGAAGGTGTCCTGGCGACTTTTTCTTGCTCACATCACGTGAGCGACACGGCATTCTTCCAGACAATCTCAGATGCGCTGGTTGATGCCCGGCGTTCCGCGCGACGCTTGCGCCGGTTCGAGCAGGCTCCTGATCATCCTGTGCTGCCGACAATTCCTGAAACGGAATATTTCAAGGGTTTCCTTCTCGAAATGATGCCGGGACGATGATGCGAAGCACATGTGACCCGAAATTTTTCGCGTGTGCTTAACGAAATATCTGGAATTCTCTATTGAGCCATTTAATATGGCGCTGCAGCGAGCCCGGACGGCGAGTCCCGATTTGTCATGGCAGAAAAAATTCGACCGGTGGAACAAATGCTCGAACTGAGCGAGGACGAAGCGAATTCTCCCGAGCACCTGGACTCGCAAGTGCAGAAGGCGCAGGAGCAACTGCTCCAGCTCAAGCGACAGCAGGAGCAGATCGAAAAACAAAAGCGCGAACTGGAAGAGCTTAGTCGTCGCCAGGATGAATTGGAGCACGGTCGCGCGGAAATGGCCGACAAACTGACCCGCTCGCTTGTTGTGCTCGAGCGTGAGGGTTACAACGCACAAAGTCGCCTCGAACAGATCCGTGCAGCCCGGGAAAGCTTCGGGCAGCATCTGGAATTAATCGAAGCGATCGATCCAAAAAGCTGGAACCCCTCCGAGTTGCACAAGGAGCTTAGTCGCGCCTTGAGCACAGTGGATGAGGCGCGGACGGTTTACAACGAGCAACGCAGCCGGTTACAGGCAGCGGGCGGAAATGAAGGCGATGCGTCACTTCCCGATGTCGTGACGGACGCATACGAGAGCAGCGGCGGACGTTCATTTTTTCATTGGTTCCAGATTGGCGTCGCACTCACTTTGCCGCTGATCATTTTTGGAGCCATTGCTCTTGCTCTTTTCATTTGGTTGGCGAGCAAGTGATGGCGCTGTTTCGTCGTTCGCCCAAGTCCAGCCCGCCGCTTCGCCGCAGGCAGGAAGAAATCACGCGACAGGAAGCGGAACTGCGCGAGAGGCTGGAAAAGCTCGAGCAGCTTGTTGCGAAGGTACCGCGGATCGAGAAAAGCAGGGCGGAACAAGCTCCAAAAGATAATCGAACCGATAAACGATTCCGCGTCTCAGTTGCGGCGCAAGGCACGGGCTCCAGGGGCGACAGCAGGAAATCCCGACGCCCTCGTTCGATGCGCAAAGAGCGGCGCGAAGGCCAAATCATTTTTCTCCTTCTTGTTGTCGCACTTGCCGTCGCGGTCATTTGGTTGATCAGCCACCTGCATTCTTAAGCGACAATCATGGCCGCCAATTTGGATTTCGACGTTGGATACGTCGCCAGGCTGGCGCGAATCAATCTGAGCGAAGGGGAAGCGAAGGCTTTTCAGAAGCAGCTGAGCGATGTGCTGAAGTATGTTGAAAAACTTCGGCAGGCAGACGTGAGTCACGTCGAAGCAGCTGCGCACGCTCTCCCGATTTTTAATGTTTTCCGGGAGGACAAGTCCCAGGAATGGTTTACCGCGGAACAGGCGCTGAGCAATGCGCCTCGAAAGACGAACGGCCTTTTTATCGTCCCTAAAGTGGTGGAATGACGGAAAAGGATCTGCCGGCGCTGAGCATCGCCGATCTGCAATCATTGTTGCGTGGACGGGAAGTTTCCCGCCAAAGAGGCGGAGAAAGCGAATGTCGACCTTCCGTTGGGCGGTGTGCCTGTTGCAATCAAAGACATCATCAACGTGATGGGACAGCCGTGCACCTGCGGGTCGAAGATCTTGCGGGGTTATCGGTCGACCTACGATGCAACGGTGATTCAAAAATTGCGCGCCGCGGGCGCAATCCCATTCGGCAAAACTAACCTGGATGAGCTTGCCATGGGTTCGTCCACGGAAAATTCTGCCATGAAATTAACTCGAAATCCGTGGGACTTATCGCGTGTTCCGGGCGGGTCCAGTGGCGGTTCGGCGGCGGCAGTCGCTGCTAACGCGGCCTTTGGGGCATTAGGCAGCGATACCGGCGGCTCAATTCGGCAACCGGCTGCGCTTTCGGGCGTTGTCGGTTTCAAACCGACTTATGGGCGGGTCTCGCGTTTCGGTCTGGTTGCCTTTGCCTCGTCGCTCGATCAGATCGGGCCATTGACGAAAACCGTTCGCGACGCCGCGCTCATCATGAACGCAATCGCTGGTCATGATGCGCAAGACAGCACGTCGCTCAACGAGCCGGTGCCTGATTATGCTGCAACACTGGGAACTGATTTGCGTGGAGTCCGGTTGGGTTTGCCCAGGGAATACATGATCGAAGGGATCGACCCACAGCTGAAAGCTGCGATCAGTGCCGCAGTGAAACAGTTGAATTCATTAGGCGCAGAAATTATTGATGTTTCGTTGCCCCATACTGATTACGCGGTCGCGGTCTATTACATTCTGGCGACGGCGGAAGCCTCAGCGAACCTCGCTCGCTTCGACGGCGTTCGTTATGGATATCGAGCGGAAAATCCAAGGGACATGCTCGATTTATACGGCCGCACCCGCGAGGAAGGGTTCGGACAGGAAGTGAAACGGCGCATTATTCTCGGCACGTACGTTTTGAGCTCTGGCTATTACGACGCTTATTATTTGAGCGCACAAAAAGTGCGCGAGCTGATCCGGCAGGATTTCGTGAACGCATTCGAGAAAGTCGATGCATTGATTTCGCCGACCTCGCCGGTGCCCGCATTCAAGTTAGGCGAACGCACCGCAGATCCGTTGCAAATGTATCTCGCCGACATCTTCACTATTGCAGCGAACCTTGCTGGAATCTGCGGAATCAGTATGCCCTGTGGTTTCGCGGAAATGGACGGTCAGCGGCTGCCGATCGGCCTGCAGTTATTAGGCAAGCCGCTCGACGAAGCCCGCATTTTGCAGATCGCCCATGCCTATGAGCAAAGCACTGACTGGCATAAGGCGCGTCCGCCGGTTGATGAGACCGCGAAGAAGACTTGAAAGCCTCGGCAGCGGTGGCAAGGCAGATCAAATCACATTTGGCGCGCATGGGTCGCCTCGCCCTTCGTAAGGGAGAGGGGGGGCGAGGGTTCAGTTTAGGAGTTGATCTTTAAGGGATTTAACCCCTCACCTTATTCCTCTCCCCTTTCCGCAAGGGAAAAGGTAAGAGGGAAAAATTCGCTGTGCGAATTGAAGAGACTAGCGAAACATTTGAAAACCCGAATTCCATTTCCCAGAGTTCTAGGACAAACTGAGTCATCAGCTTTCAATCGCAGCTTTGGCAGTCCAGCGCTTCGCGCACTGCTGGTTGTTTTTGTCCTAACGGCAACCGTCTTCTCTGCGCTTCCGCTCCTGCGGTACCTCCGCGGCCATACAATCTTTGATTACGAACTCTGGTATACCACCGGCAGACATGTGCTGGCAGGCGATGAAATCTATTTCTTTCGCGCCGGGAAATACGATTTCATGTATCCGCCGCCGTGCGCTCTTTTTCTGGCGGGGGCAAGTCTGCTTGGGCAGGGAGGATTGATTTTTCTTCTCGTCCCGATCAACTGCCTAGCTTGGTTTTGCAGCGCGAAACTGAGTGCCATTCTTGCCGCGGGCAATCGAGGCCCAACGAGTCCGTGGTTATATCTCATTCCGAGCCTGCTCGTGATCGTTTATATCTGGTCGAGTTATCATCTTGGCCAGCCGAACCTCGTTTTGCTCGCGCTGATGCTTGGCGCTTTCGTTGCGCTCCGCGCGGGACGACAAATTGTCGGGGGCGGTTTGATTGCAGTCGCTGCTGCAATCAAAGCGTTTCCAGTCCTTGCGATCGTTTATCTGATTTACCGGCGCTACTGGACAGCAGTAACCAGCCTTGTCGCGACCCTTGTATTTCTGCTTCTCATTTTGCCGGCGCCATTTCGAGGATTTGAACGTGCGTGGCGTGACGTCGAGAAATGGAGCGCTGCTGCCTCGGCTCCGCACAGATCTGTTTACGTAAACTTCGCGGATCTTAAGTTTCAGATCGTCAATTCGATCGTTATCAGCGTCGCGTTGGCACTCGGCATGTTGTTCATCGCGGCGATGGTGCCGCGCGATATGAGAACGGCGGGGAGCGACGCGATCGAATTTGCTCTGCTTCTTTTGTTGATGCTGATGGTCACGCCACTTTCGTTCGGCTACTTCTATTCCTGGCTGTTGCTGCCATTCGCGGTGATAACGCAGCGAGTGCTTGCCGGGAAAAGCGCGGCTGTTCTGTGGTGGGCCTTGCCAGCATTGATGTTACTCGCTCTCGGCATACCATTCCCGCGCGCCGTGCAGCTCTACGGGAATACATTTTTCGCCACGCTGTTCCTCTTTATCGGACTATCGGTTCAGCTTTTGTGTTTCAAACAACAAGCAGCTCAGGCGCAAACCGCCGCCGACCTTCATTCACCACACTAGACGTAGGGCGGAGCGATTGGTTAGGCCGTTTGGTGTCTCCATCTGGACAAATGTGGCACCAGAAACGCCAGGCAACCTCCGACACAAACTGACCAGGGAAGCGCCAAGTAGTAGAAAGACCCAGCAGGACCGAATCGAAAGTAGTGGGAAAGAACCATTCGAACCGGCTCCCAAATCCACGACACGATTGTTAGCGAAAAGGAAGTATCTCCGTGCTCGTAAGCTTTCATCCGCGAGACAGCTGCCTCGAGTAGAAACAAAGTTCCCGCAATGTGAAGCAGCGCGACAATTATAAACGCCTTTCGAGAGAAATGCTTCATCGTCTGGTTAGATTTATCTGCCTCTAAGGACAATCAGTACGTGATCACAATTGAGCACCCGCTTGCGGCGCTTTCTCCCGTTTCTTTGCACGTATATGACATCAAGAGGCTTGTCCCGCGCCGCTTGTATTCAAAACGTGAAAACATCATAAGGTCGAGCGACTTGCCCTTCTTGGCGGCGAAGTTCTGAAATTCTCGTAGCGTGCTCGGGAAGTGTTTTAGGGGATGCTCGAGTTCGTAGGTGTTCAGAAGGTCGTCGATGCGTTTGAGCGTAGCCTGGCACTTCTCGCCCTTGGCGATAACAGATGAGCCACATGCGAACAGAACCACGAACATTCGTATTTCGAGACCAAGATTTTCGTGTGATATCGTTTCCTGCTATCCAGCAATGATCGGATTTTCCCGGCAGCAGACTTCCAATTTGTTCCCGTCAGGGTCCTCGAAGAAGAACGCGTAATAGCCCGGGGTGTAATCGACACAGATTTCCGGACCCTCCAGATTTTTTCCGCCGGCTTGCCGAACCAGCTCTGCAATACGATCGACTTCCTCTCGCGTATCGGCCCAGAATGCGATGCGGGTTCTGTTCGGCTGGTGGTTCTTGTCCTCGTCAAATGCGAAAAACTCCGACGGCTTGTCGGTGCCGGCGGAATAAAAAGCATGGAAATCGCCGCCGGCTTCCGGACGCGGCGACGGTTCGTGCCGTTCACGAACAAATCCGAGCTGCGGCAAAAATTGTCCGTAAAACTTAATTGCTACCTCCATGTTTTTCACTCGCAAATCAATGTGATCAAAGTAACGCGTTTTCATTTTCGGTTCTCTCTTCTGACCATTAATTTCAACCCAGACCAGGTTTCATCAATTGCGCACACTTTTACGTCGACGAATCCGAGTGGCAGGGCGATGGCGCGCACCACGTCTTCCGTTACGTCAGTAGGCACGCTAGCTGATCTCTTTGGCTAGGAAACCCAAACGGTTCCGGTGTCCGCGATTTTCTCACGCAAGACGGACAATCTCTTCTCTAATTCACTGCGCTTCTTGACGAAAATGTGGACAAAACCCGTATCGGGCTTCAAGCGATCGGAAAAAGTCACGCTTTCGGGAGTTGTACCGAGCAATCGACGATAGTTGGTTGGGGCATTGATTGTGATGACCGTTAGCCCAGGTTTGATTCCCAGTTTCTGTGATAGCGGTGTTCATGAGTAACCAGCGATCGTTAGTGTGTAATCGATCCGGTATGGCTTTGTCGAAGGTTTAACTCGCGAGTTTCTTCTTGGGTGGATCGACTTCTCCGAAGGCGATGGCAAGTGGATCACCAAAGGCGCAAGTAATTAGGCGGCGCGCCGCATTCTAATTTGTCAACGCGTTGCGGACAACGCGTTCCACCCAGGCAAAGCAATGCCTTGAGGACTCGCCCAATATGCAGAGAAATATATCGAAATTACAGGAGTCGACCGTAGGAAACTTAATATACTGGATTAGTTTCCGCAATGTGATAAGACTAACAGTAAATATGAACCCCAGGCATAAGCAGCCGCCGCGAAGCCGAAAGCGTGATCCAAACCGGGAGCGAATTGTCGGTGCGGCGCGAGTCCACTTTTTCAGTCACGGATTTCGCAGCGTGACAATGGATGACTTGGCGGAGGAGCTCGGCATTAGCAAGAAAACGCTTTACGCGCATTTTCCGGGCAAGTTCGATCTGCTGGAGGCTGTGCTGGCCGATAAATTCGCAAGCGTCGAAGCGATGTTTAAGGAAGTTACCCGCGCGGACACGCATAATTTCCCAGCGACTTTGCAGGCCTTGCTGGCCGGCACGCAACGCGAATTGGACGAGATCAAGCCGCCGTTCGTGCGCGATATGCGCCAAAAAGCGCCGGACGTTTTCAAAGTTGTCGAACGCCGCCGGGCCGCGCTAATCCAGCGCTACTTCGGAAAACTTTTCGTGGAGGGACAACGGGCAGGAATGGTGCGCAAGGATGTTCCGGCCAAACTGATCATCGAAATGTTGCTGGCGATGGTGCAATCGATCATGAATCCGCCAAAGATGGAAGAGCTTGGCATGATGCCAAAGGAAGGTTTCGCCGGGATTCTCAAGATTGTTCTCGAAGGCGCGCTTACAACGAAAGGACGGAAAGCATGAGCGCGATGAATCAACTCCTGCGGAAAGCGACGACTATCGCGCTCCTGTCCTGTTTGGCCGGTTGCAGCAATCAATCGCAAGATCAGTTCCAAGGTTATGTCGAAGGGGAATTCGTTTACGTTGCATCGCCGCTTGCTGGCCAATTGGAAATACTTTCCGTGCAACGAGGTCAGCAGGTGACAACCGGTCAGCCGTTGTTCGCGCTGGATGAGACCGCTGAGAAAGCTGCGCGCGAGCAGATCAAAGCGGCGCTCGTTCTTTCTGAAGCCGAGCTCGCGCGACAGGAAAAACTTTTCCGGACCGGAGTGGCCGCGCCTCAAGATTTGGATCGGGCCCGTTCCACGCGAGATCAGGACAAGAAGCGACTGGATCAAACAGATTGGAGTTTCGATCAGAAAAAACAGGCGGCGCCGCAATCTGGTCTGGTCTACGACACGCTTTTTCGGCAGGGTGAATGGGTGGCTGCCGGCAAACCGGTCGTCGTCTTGTTGCCACCGCAAAACATCAAAGTGCGAGTATTCATTCCTGAAACGCGCGTCGGCGCGATTCATTACGGGGAGACGACGCAAGTGAAAGTGGACGGCGTGAAAGAACCCTTCGTCGGGAAAGTGAGTTACATCTCGCCAAAAGCGGAATACACGCCGCCGGTCATCTACAGCCGCGAAACGCGAGCCAAGCTCGTGTTCATGGTCGAATTAATTTTCGATACGAAAGCCGCGGCCGATCTTCACCCCGGTCAGCCGGTTGACGTGGAGTTCAAGTCAAAATGAAAAACGGGGAAGACGTGATCGAGGTGCGGGGAATGACGAAGCGGTTCGGCGAACTCACCGCGGTAGATCACGTCGATCTTACAGTCCGCACCGGCGAGATCTTCGGCTTTCTCGGGCCAAACGGCAGCGGCAAGACCACGTTCTTGCGAATGCTTTGCGGATTGCTCCGAGCCGATGACGGAAGAGGGAAAGTTCTTGGTCACGACGTGATCGCTGAAAGCGAAGCGATCAAGCGCGAGGTCGGTTACATGACGCAACGGTTCAGTTTCTGGGAGGACTTGAGCATTGAAGAAAATCTCGATTTCGTCGCGCGCATGTACGGCGTGAAGAACCGCAGACAAACAGTGCAGGAAAGCGTCGAAGAACTCGGGCTGGCGGAGAGGCGAAAGCAACTCGCAGGCGAACTTTCCGGCGGATGGAAACAGCGACTCGCGCTCGCAGCCTGTCTCATTCATCGGCCAAAGTTATTGTTGCTGGACGAGCCAACGGCTGGTGTCGATCCAAAAGCGCGGCGCGACAAGTTACTCGCCGATGGCACGGTCGATGAAGTAATTTCGCGTGTTGGCCTAACGACTTGGGAGGTCAAGGGACCTGACCTGGCGAAATTGGCCGACGAACTTCGCAAGACTTCCGGCGTGCAACAAGCCGTCGCCTTCGGTAATTCGTTGCACGTGAGCAGCACGGATGCAGCTGAGCTCGAGCGCGCGATAAGGCCGTTCCGCCGTGACGCGTACGAGTGGCAACAAATTCCATCCGGTTTGGAAGACGCGTTCATCAGCTTGATGGAAGAAAGGAGTCCACATCATGGAAAGACATCCTAAGTTCTCGTTCCAACGTCTGCGCGGAATCATTTCGAAGGAATTCCTGCAGATGCGCCGTGACCGCCTAACGTTTGCGATGATGCTCGGCATTCCATTGATTCAACTCACACTCTTCGGTTACGCGATCAATTCCGATCCGCGACATCTGCCGGCAGCCGTGCTCGTAGCTGACCAAGGGGCGCAGGGACGAACGTTACTCTACGCGATGAAGAACAGCTCTTATTTCGATTTCGTGCGCGAAGTGAAAACCGAGCGCGAAGGATACAATCTGCTCGCACGCGGGCAGGTGCAGTTTGTCATCAACATTCCGCAAAATTTCAGCCGCGATCTTTTGCGCGGCGACCGCCCGGTACTGTTGGTTGAGGCTGACGCAACCGATCCTGCGGCCACCGGAATTGCGCTCGGCTCGTTAGAACCGCTCTTTGATACCGCGTTGCAAAATGATTTGAAGGGAATGCTCAGCCCGCTCGCTGCGACCAGCGGCCCGATCGATTTGCGCGTGCACTCGCTCTACAACCCCGAAGTGATCACTCAATACAACATCGTCCCTGGTCTGATGGGCGTGATTCTCACCATGACGATGGTCATGATCACGGGTCTGGCCATTACCCGTGAGCGCGAACGCGGCACGATGGAAAATCTCCTTTCGATGCCGACCCGACCGAGCGAAGTGCTTATCGGAAAAATCGTGCCTTACATTTTGGTCGGCTACATTCAGGTGTCGGTCATTCTCGTCGCAGCTTATTTTCTCTTTCACGTGCCAATGCAGGGGAGCATTCTGCTTTTGGCAATCGTCGCGCTTGTTTTCATTATCGCGAACCTCGCGATGGGCATCACGTTTTCCACCATCGCGAAAAACCAACTGCAAGCTGTCCAGATGGCTTTCTTTGTTTTTCTTCCCTCAATCTTGCTTTCCGGTTTCATGTTTCCATTCCGTGGCATGCCGCACTGGGCGCAAGTGGTCGGGGAAGGTTTTCCGCTCACGCATTTTTTGCGCATCGTTCGTGGCATTTTGCTGAAAGGGAACAACGTCATCGACGTCAGCCTGCAGCTTTGGCAAATCGTGCTCTTCGCCGTGATCGTCTTGGCGATCGGAATAAAACGCTACCGGCAAACCTTGGACTAGAAAAAGACAAGGTCGGAAAGGGACAAATTGAAACTATTCTCACTGAGGAAAATTATCTGACCTATCGAAGCCGTGAAGATGCCGGACCGAAGATGGGTTTCTCCCTCGCCCGCAAAGCCGTGGCCGCATTCATGCTGGACGCAATCGAGCAAAAGAAACATTTTCAGAAAATCGTCGGGATAGCAAGGTAAGCGCACACCAGTCACGAACACTGAATCATCATGTCGATCTTGCTGATCAGTTTCTGCATGTTGCGATTTCGGAGAAAAATTGCGTAAATGCGCAGGCGCGTTCCCGCCGTGTTGCGGTCACTTGTCTTTAGCGCACTGCGCATCACCATCGTCGTCGTCGCAATTTTGGTGTTACTCTGGTGGTTTGGAATGAGGATGCCCGGGAAGAATGTGTCGGCGGCGGGGCCGCTGTCGCCTGATGAAGTTGTGTTGCGCGAAGAGCTCCGTGCGAATGTGCAGAAGCTCGCGGGAGAAATCGGCGAGCGTAACATGTGGCATTACGCACAGCTCAATGCCGCAGCTGATTTCATCGAAGATTCTTTTTTGCGCACCGGTCTACGGACCCGAAGAGAGAGCTACCAGATGCGGGGACAGTCCTGCCACAATATCGAGACGGAAATTCCAGGGAGTCGCCCGGAGATCATCGTGATCGGCGCGCATTATGATTCGGTATTTGGTTCGCCCGGGGCGAACGATAACGGGAGCGGGGCCGCAGCAGTTCTGGCGTTGGCGCAGCGGTTTGCTGCTCGCGAAACAGAACAGAGTTCGCCGCGGTGGACGCCTAACAAAACGTTGCGATTTGTTGCATTCGTGAATGAGGAACCGCCCTATTTTTTGTCCGGTGAAATGGGCAGCCTGGTTTATGCCCGCAGATGCAAGGAACGCGGCGACAAGATCTCCGCAATGATCAGTCTGGAGACAATCGGTTACTTTTCCGATGCACCGCACTCGCAAACATATCCGTCGCCGGGTCTGGGCGTATTTTACCCCAGCGTTGGAAACTTCATAGGTTTCGTCAGCAACGTTAAGTCGCGCGCGTTGCTACGTCGCGTTATCACGCTGTTCCGCAAACACGCAAAGATCCCCTCTGAAGGCGCCTCGCTTCCGGCGTTCATCCCCGGCGTGAGTTGGTCGGACCAATGGTCATTCTGGCAGCATGGTTACCCGGCCATCATGGTCACCGACACCGCGCCGTTTCGTTATCCGTATTATCACTCGTCCAGCGATACGCCCGACAAGCTCGATTACGATCGTTTCACGCTCGTGGTCAGCGGCATGGAGAAAGTAATTCAAGAGCTGGATAGACTGTAGCCGTCGATCGAAGAGTAGCGTTTAATTGTAGATCAGTGCGCGCTCGGATTAGTAAAGAGAATACTTCGACAGTCGTGGACACCTAGCGAATCACAGCAAGGTCCCACGAAGAACGAATAGCGCGACATTGAAATAAATTACCAGTCCTGTTACGTCGACCAACGTGGCGACAAATGGTGCTGACGAGGCCGCCGGATCGAGTCCGCAACGGCGCAGCAAAAAGGGGAGCATCGCGCCACTCAGAGTTCCCCAAAGCACGACCCCGACAAGCGCAGATCCGACAGTGAGTGCCACCAGCCAGTGATATTTTCCGTAATCGAAAATGTGCAAGTATTGCCACAGCGTGATTCGGAAGAAACCGATCGTTCCAAGAATCAAGCCGAGCGCAAGTCCGGACAGCAACTCCTTGCGCACGACG
>QHRI01000175.1 GCA_003221375.1 Verrucomicrobiota bacterium | reverse complement strand
GCCATTGTTCATAAACGTGCCATTTCCCGCGGTCGAGGTGTCGCCGAAAGCCAAAAGTCCGCCGTTGGTAAAGGTGCCAGCTCCCGCGGTCGAGCTATTGTTGAAGAAGATGAAGGGCGGACCATTGCCGGGAAGGGGACTGGTATTGATGAATGTACCAAAGCCGGCGGTCGAGGCGTCGTTGAATGTCATGCCGCCGCCGCCTGAACCGCTGCCGTTTGTACCGCTCTTGTTGACGAAGGTGGCATTGCCTGCGCTGGAGGTGCCGAAGAATTGTGTCACGCTGCCCCCGAGTCCGCTGACCGGGTTGTCGTTATTGGTGAAGACAGTCAGATTGCCTGCTGTCGCGCCGTTCGTGAATTGTATCTCGCTCTGTCTGCCGGTGGTACTAACAGCGGTCACAAAATTCTGCACGGTCCCTGAATTATTCGTGATCCCTACGCCACTAATAGTCAGAACAAACCTAGCGCGGGCGGTGACTCTAAATGCGTTCGCATTTGCATTGAAGACGATGCCGTCCACCTCGGTATTCGCCGAGATTGAGACCGCTGTGCGATTACTGGTGGCGAATGTCGCCGTGTCCGAAGGCGCATTAGGAACAGTGGGCGGCATCCAGTTCGTCGCCGTGTTCCAGTCCCCGGAATTCGGACTTGTCTTCCACGTGGCACTGCCTGCCACGCTGTTTTGAATGCTGAACATCAGAATAAGAGCCGGCAGAGGTCCGGCGATGAATAGAAGCCGTTTCATAATAGATATCCTCCAAAAGCCGAGCCGAAGCCTCTCTCGACAAGACCGGCTCGATCCACCCAAGAAAGGGTCGGGGTTATCTAGCGGGGTAGCGGGGGTGTTTGCAGATTACGTTTCCAGCGGAAATAATGTCAAGCTTATTATAGGACGCGATGCGCCTTCCACGAAGTCTAAGCAGATAAACATCTGTCCAGTTATTGTTGCGCCGCGCTTGGTGACCCGCTTTTACTTTCTGTTTCCCTAAGCAGGTTCGCCAACTCATCTTTCCACAATGCAGCAATGGTATGGCTGCCGTGGCCGCGCGTTTTATCGCTGAGCGGAATCACGATTGCGCGGCCGTGCGGGACGCGCTTGATCTCGCGTTCAAGGACGCCGAGCTCCGGCGGATTGATCAAGTCATCGGCAGAATTGATTGCCAGCAGCGTCGCCTGGGTTTTTTCAAGGTTGGGTCTTGGATCATAATCGCGCGAAGCTTCCAGCGCGTAGAGCACATCATTTGCGTCATCAGTCTTGACGATTTGCTCGACAAACTTGTCGAGAACTTCATCTGTTTTCGCAAGCGTCGGCGCGTCCTTCTGACGCAACACTGGATTGCTGCTCATGAGCCACAGCATCTCGGCGGCAGTGCGCAGACTCGGTGTCTGCGTTCTATACTCGCCACCGTTCCAGGCGGGATCATTGCGAATCGCGTCGATGACGATGCGACGCCACGCGCGATTGCGCCCGGAGATCTGAGTCGGCAAACTTGCCAGCGGCATCAGTGCGTCCATGAAATCGGGATGCAATTCTCCCCACAGCCAGGTGTGCATTCCGCCCATTGACGTTCCCATGACAAGGCGTGCGTGATCCACGCCTAGTCCTTCAGTAAGCAATCGATACTGCGCTTCCACCATGTCGACGTAGCCGTAGTGGGGAAATTTTGCGTGGAGTCCGTCGCTGGGCTTGCTCGATTTACCGTGGCCGATTCCGTCCGGCAACACGATGAAAAATCTCGTCGCATCGAGCGGCTGATCCTTTCCAAACAACTCGCCCGCGAACTCGGGACGAATAAATTGCGCGCCACTGCCGGTAGTCCCGTGCATGATGAGAACGGCATTCGTCGTTTTGCCCTGCACATCCTTCTGCGGAGTTCCCAGCGTCCGATAATGGAGACGCAACTCCGGCAGTGTCTCTCCTGAAGCAAATTTGAAATCGTGGATCGTATAGTCGCCTTCGGTCGGCGGTGGATAATCGGCGGCCGACGCAAAACGCGCGACAGAAAGAGATAAGAAAAACGCGAAGATTCGGATTGTCGGGTTCATATTAGTACTCATCTCTTAAACAGCGGTGTCACGTTGAGCGAAAGGAAACATCTCTGATTTTGTTTTCATGGAGAGCGATTCACAAATAGCCCGAGATTCTTAGATCTCACATTAAAGATTTCGTTGCCGTTCCGCTTGAATTTGCTTGAGCAGTTCAGTTTTAGTTCGATCCAAATCGTGGGCGAATTTCACCGTTGCTTCCAGAGCCTGGGGATAAATCTCGAAACGTTTTCGCAATTTTTTGGTGGCGGGCTCGTAGAAGAAGGAAATGTCCTGATCGAGATTCGGCACGATCAGCTCGTCGCTTAATTTCTGATAACGCTGTGTGTCGCTTAGACCCCAGCGAATTACGGATTCCATTTCCCGCAAGGCCTTGAGCGTTTTCACCTCGAGCAACTGAACGCCGCCGGATTGAAGAAGTGTGGCGATGTCGCCCGGACTATAATCGGTGGTGAAAACAAACGGCTGCAGCGGCGGCATCTCACCGGCATCGAGCGCGCGTCGGAACTCGGCTGCGTCTCGTTCTTCCCTAGCGGTCGCAGTTTTGCTGCTCTCAATTCCTTCGCGTAGCGTTTGCTCCAGCGAAGCCAGGATTTGGTCGCGCCGTTCTGCATCCTGCCGATGCTGCTGATAATTACTGAGCCAGAACGCAGCGTAAACACCAACGAACACCAGAATTAATTCCGCAACCCAGCCGCCGAAGCGCAACACACGCGAGCGTTTTTCAGTTGTTTGGCTCATGATTCACGGGAACAATTCAATCAATGAGACAATCGTGGTCAGTCAACGATTTGACCGGGTTCGTGGCGAACTCCGTTCAAAACGCAAATGCTCACGATGCGCCGTTCCATCACTTGAGATTCGACCGCGTGTTTCCCGATGACTTTTACGCAGAGATGTTGCTGGCGATGCCGGTGGCAGACGATTACCGCGCGATGTCTGGCAAAAGTAAAATGGGCAGCAGTCGGCCCGACGGCAAACCGACTCGCGCCAAGATTGACCTTTTCCCGGAATACATCCGCCATTTGCCACCGATAAAACGCGAAATCTGGGACGTTGCCGGTCGTGCATTGCGTTCTAAAGGGGTGGAGAAAGCCTTCGTGCAACGACTCGCGCCTGGTTTGAAACACCGGTTCGGAGCCGACTTCGAGAAGGTGCCAATGTATCCCGTGCCAATTCTGACGCGCGATATTCCCGGATACCGCATCTTCAAACACACTGACAGCCTCTGGAAGGGAATCACGGTGCAGTTTTACCTGCCCTCTGATAACTCGACGCCCCATATCGGGACCATTTTTCACGAAGTGCTTCCAAACGGGAGAAAGCCCAAAAAAGCGCAGATGCCATTCTCACCCAATAGCGGCTACGCGTTTGCAGTTGCCGACGACACCTGGCATTCGGCCGATCCAGTCGGACCAGAAGTGAAAACGCGTGACAGCATTCTGCTCACATATTTCGTCGACGCCGGACCATGGCGATTTGTGCGCAACCGCGGTCGGCGATTTCAGAATGTTTTGCTCAACGAGATGCGCAATTTGATGCGGAGATAGGCGCCGTCTGAAGGTATGTAGCCACGGCCCTATGTCGCCGTGCCGCACGCGCGAGCAACCCCTCAGAAAGCCTCGACACAGCGAGGCGGCTACAGCTCACCGAGGCAATGGTTGTTCCATGTTCGCGAGCGCATACGCAAGGACGGCAACGACCGCGGAATTCTCGGCCAATTCTTTCGGCACGATCTTGTCCAGCGTATCCGCAGCAGTGTGATGATAATTGAAATAGAAACGGCTGTCCTGAATTGGACTGAAAGCAGGCACGCCCGCTTTCTCCATCGGATCAATGTCGGCGCCACAATGTTCCACCAAGCTAAGCATCCCCGCGCCTGATTGCTGCAAGATTGCTGCGACTGGGGCGAACATCTTTTTCACTTCTGGTTTTCCCTTGATGTTGATGCCGAGCGGATGATCAGCGCCACCATCCGTTTCCATTGCCGCGAAATGGTTCATCCATTCTTTTTCATGGTCTTTTGCGTACTGTTTCGATCCGGCCAGCCCATTCTCTTCATTCATCCACGCAATCACGCGAATTGTGCGCTTTGGTTTGAGATGAAGTTTTTGGACCAGGTTTGCCGTTTCCATCGAGACTGCGACGCCTGCGCCATCGTCAATCGCGCCTGTGCCCAGGTCCCATGAGTCCAGATGACCCGAAACGACAATCATTTGTTCGGGATGTTCGCTGCCTTTGATGTCTGCGATGACGTTGGCGCTTTCGATATCCGGCAGAGTTTGGGGCGTGATAACTAATTTCAGTCTAATCCGTCTCGCCAGTATGCGGAAGCCGATAGTCGGCGCCACCGACTGAACGGATCAGACAGGCGATCGCGCCTTGGCGAGCAGCCGCGACTGGACCATTGCTGCGATAAACGACTGCTTCGCCGTACGCTTCGCCGCCACGACCTTCCGCGGCCATTTGCTTGTCGAACGGATAATTAAACAGAACGATCTTGCCCGCGACTTTCTCGCGCGACAGCGATTTCAATTCATCAAAATTTCTGACCACAATGACTTCTGCTTCAATTCCATTCGGGGGCGTCGCCACGCTTGGCCCGAGCGCACACAAGACAATCTTCTGCGTGGTATTCACTGCCTGTCCGGGAAATTGAACGAGCGCTGCTGTTTCTTCACCGCGCACCCAGTGCGGCACCGTCACTTTTTCGAGCTGCACTACGCAGCCGATGACTTTCAATTCGCTGGCGACGTACTCGACGGCTTTGGCCGCCTGTGCCGACCCGGTCAAACGTGGCCCGATATTGTTCGATAAATGCGCGACCTGCCGGTAAGCGTAGTCACTGGTCAGCGCTGCCTGCTGCAATCGTTTCAGCTCCGCCAGTGTTTGCGCTGAAAACACAGCGGGTGTCGACGACGGCGACGCGGTGGGACTCGAGGTTCCCGCTGTTTGTTGCGCACCAACTCGTTCAGCGCACAAAAATAATGAAAGTGACAGAAGAAAGACGACACGTAATTGATTCAGTTCAGACATCTGGAATCTCCGCTACAACATTTTCGTTGGATTGGCCACGCCGGATGTAGCGCAGCGAGCGTTACTTCTCTTTGCGAAACTCGATTTGATCGCCAAACAACTCCGGGTTATGCGCGTTTTTTGTCAAAAGCGCAGCAACCGCCGCGGAGTCCTTGGTTTCCTTTGGGATCACCTTGTTGACGCTCCGTAAGGTCAGCTGCTTGCCGTCACTCGACAATTTCCAAACGACATA
>QHRI01000174.1 GCA_003221375.1 Verrucomicrobiota bacterium | reverse complement strand
TGCACATCGACAGCAATCCCCGTATCGTTTTTCTTGAATGCTCGGTTATTTCGAATCTCGCGGTAGAAAGGAAGAACTACACAAACCTCATGTCCTTGGGAACGGAGCGCAGCAGGCAGTCCATCCATGACATCGATAACCGCTCCCGCCCGTTGGAGCGGCGGTCCTTCGGCGCTAATCATCAGAATTCTCATTCGAGGTTAATGTATGCTCTAACGAGTATTCGCGTTTCACCCACTCGAGCGCTTCCTCTCGAGTACGCAACGTTCCTTCGAGCTGGCGCGTCTCGACCGCTTCAAGAATCTCGCTAAACTTCGGGCCGGGTTTTAAACCGAGAGCGATCAGATCATCCCCTCGTACGAGCGGTGGCGGAATAATTGGTTCGTTAGCAAACTCTTCGCGTTTCCGAACGAGAAATTCGTAGTTGTCGAGCATGCGATGGCTGCCCTGGCAATCAACCCGGTGCAGCTCAAGTTCGTCGTCGAAAGTCGACCGCGCCATGAAACGCTTTAATTTCGCCACGCGCATATTGGGCACGTCTTTGAAAACCATATGCTGCCGCACCATTTCGACTGTGTCCTCGATTTCAGCGCCGGAAAATCGGAGGCGCCGCATGATTTCCTCAGTCAGCTCCGCACCTAGCCGGTCATGCCCGCTAAAACGAATTCGCCCTGTTTCATCCACGGTTGCCGTGCGTGGTTTTGCCACGTCGTGAAACAGGACCGCGAAGACGAGCGGCACCGAAACGTTCTCCGGCAGAAAATCGAGCATCAGTCGCGTGTGTTTGAAAACGTCGCCTTCAGGATGAAATTGCTCGGGTTGTTCGCAACCCTTCATGGCCTCAATCTCAGGGAGAATGGCGCGCATTAGCCCGCTTGCATCCAGTAAGTCCCAGCCACGGCCGCGATTCGGTGACAGAAAAATCCGCACCAACTCATCGCGGATTCGTTCCGCACTGATCTCATGGATTGATACAGCATTGTTCACCAGAGCGTCCCATGTTTTTGCATCGATCTGGTAATCGAGCACGGTCGCGAACCGCACTGCGCGCAGCATTCGCAACCGATCCTCCGCGAAACGGTGCGCAGGGTCGCCGATAGAGCGCACCAATTTCGCGGCGATATCGGCGCGGCCACCGACGAAATCAATCACTTCTTCTGCAACCGGGTCGTAAAACATTCCATTTATCGTGAAATCCCGGCGCCGGGCATCCTCTTTGGGCGAAGAAAAGTGAACTGCGGTTGGGTGCCTTCCGTCGATGTAAGCCTCATCGGACCGAAACGTTGCGACTTCGAATTGGAAATCGTTTTCCAGCACGATGATCACGCCAAAGTGCGCGCCGACCGCATAAGTTCGTGGAAAAAGTTTCTGCACCACTTCCGGTCGCGCGTCGGTGGCAATGTCGTAGTCCTTTGGCGCCAAGCCGCGGACCATGTCGCGCACACAACCACCGGCGAAGTACGCGATGTGACCATCCTCGCGCAAGCGTGCAGCGACTTTGCGCGCTGCCTCTTCCATTGGGGAAGATCTCATCCGGTCACTCTAGTCGCTTGGCTACGTGAAGCGCAACGCATCAGCGCGGCGCGGCGTTCCTAGCCGGCGCTCTTCTGCTTCCAAAACGAATGAATGATGAACAATACCACTGCAACCGAGATGCAGGAGTCGGCGACATTGAATGCCGGCCAGGGATGCGCATAGGGAACGTGCAAATCGAAAAGGAGAAAATCGATCACGTGTCCGTAAAGAAGGCGATCAGTAAGATTTCCCACGATCCCCGCCAGGAGAAGTGTCAGCGAAAGATCGCGCCAACGATCACGTGTTCGCGTTCGCAGGAGCAGCCCCAAAACAATCACGAGTGCCACAGACGAAATAACGATGAAGAAGGCATTGTTGCCCCTGAAGGATCCGAACGCTGCTCCCGTATTGGTCACGTTAACCAGACTAAAAAAATCGGCGATCAAGACATGTGGCTCGTCAGGGCTGATGAACCGCAGAACCATCTGCTTCGTCAACTGATCCAATGCGTAGAGCGGAAGTGAAAGAAAGAGGATGAATTTCATGCTGGTTAAATGACGAAGCACGAATGTCGAATGACGAACGAAGCCGGAATGCTCAAATGACGAAACCTGTTAGGATTTTGGCAATCGGGCTTAGTCATTAATTCGTCATTCGTCATTCGGATTTCGTCATTTCCCAATCGCTCTCACCACCCTTTCGCACCGATCGCACAAATCGGGGTGCTCCTTGCTTGTGCCAACAGCTGGACGGTGGCGCCAGCAACGCGCGCATTTCTTGTATGCTGTCTTGGTGACGGACGCGCTCGCCTCGGTTCCCTGGCGAATCGTCAGATCGCTCAGAATGAAAAATTCCTCCAGCTCTTCCTTGCTGATTTTCGACGTGACATCGGAGTTTGAATGTAAGACAACCGCCGCCTCCAGAGCATTTCCGATCAGCTTCTCTTGACGCGCTCGCTCAATTGCCTGGCTGATTATGCCGCGCAATTTCAAAAGCTCGGCAACGTGTTCGCTGGCTTCTTGCCTTCGCTGGATCGGTTGGGGAAATTCCTGCAGATGCACTGATCCGCCGACGGCCGAATATCGCCAAGATTCCTCTGCGGTGAATACGAGGACTGGCGCGAGCAATCGACACAGCGCACCGAAAATTTCATGCATGACTGCCTGAGTGGCGCGACGCCGGAACGAATCTGTCGCGTCGCAATACATCCGGTCCTTGGTGATGTCGATATAAAGGCTGCTTAGATCGACGGCGCAAAACTGGTTCAGAGCGTGATAAACCTTGTGAAACTCGAACACTTCGTACCCCGATCGGCAGTCAGCAATTACGTCGTTCAAACGCTCCAAAATCCAGCGATCAATTAATGTCATTCCGAGCGAAGTCGAGGAATCCTGTTGCGTTACCTTTAAGATTTCATCACGGGATCCCTCGACTTCGCTTCGCTTCGCTCGGGATGACAAGCCATCTGCAGGAAGATCATAAAGGTTTCCCAGTAGAATGCGCAGCGTGTTCCGAATCCGGCGATAGGTGTCGCCGAGACGCGTAAACATTTCCTCCGAAAACGGAACGTCAGCGGTGTAATCGATGCTGCTCGCCCACAAACGAACCAGGTCTGCGCCGTGCTCGTTCACAAAATGGCCGGCATCAACCGGCTTCTCGTAAGCGCTGGATTTGGAAATTTTCTTTCCATCAAGGTCGACAACGAACCCGTGCGTTACGCAGGTTTTATACGGCGCGCGATTATTCAGCGCGATGCTCGTCATGAGCGACGATTGAAACCAGCCGCGGTGTTGGTCCGTTGCTTCGAGATACATGTCGGCCGGATCGCGCAGTTCGGGGTGCAACGCGCAAACCGCCTTGTGCGAAACGCCGCTGTCGATCCAGACATCGATCGTATCGTTGCGTTTTGTTGTACCCGGCGGAAGACCAAGTTCCCTGGCTAGATCGACATCGTTGAGTTCAAACCAAACATTAGAGCCTCGCTCGGCAACAAGATCGGCCAGTTTCCGAATAATCTTTGCGTCGAGAATTGCTTTTCCCTCCTTGGAATAAAAAACAGGCAATGGCACGCCCCAGCTTCGTTGGCGCGAAATCACCCAATCGGGACGAGATTCAACCGTGCCCGCGATGCGATTTTCGCCCCATGCAGGAATCCATTTCACTTCATTGTGAATGGCATTGAGCGCTTTTGCGCGCAGCTCATCGATCCGAATGAAGAACTGCTCAACATTGCGGAAGATGATTGGCGTTTTTGAGCGCCAACAATACGGATACGAGTGATGAAAATTCTGTTGGCCAAGCAACATTCCCCGCTCACGCAGCAAATCGACAATGTCCGAATTGGCATCGAAGACATATTTCCCAGTGAGATTTGGCAAATTGGCTTCATCGGTAAAACGTCCATGGTCATCAACCGGAGACAGAATTTCCAAGCCGTTCGCCCGGCCTAACCAATAGTCATCTTCGCCGTGACCTGGCGCGATATGCACCAGGCCCGTTCCTGTATCCATGGTCACGAAATCGGCGGCGAGTATGATTGATTTTCTGTCGAGAAAAGGATGTTGCGCCTGAAGGCCGGCGAGCCGTTTCCCGGGGCGAAAAATCGATTCTTCGGACGCCGCAAAACCAGTTTGTTGAATGAATTGGTCGCGCAGCTTGCGAGCGACAATCACTCGCTCTTTTTCGTTACTCAGGACTTCATACTCGGCATCGGGATCCACCGCGATCGCGAGGTTTGCAGGCAGTGTCCATGGCGTGGTTGTCCATATCGCGACGTTTACAGGCTTGTCAGTTGGTAAACTGATTTTCGTCACCTGGTCGGGAGAAAGCGGAAATCGCGCGTAAACCGTGGTGTCGTCGCGCTCCTGGTATTCCACCTCAGCTTCGGCCAGTGCGGTTTGCGCGCCTGTGCTCCAAAAAACCGGCTTCTTCGATTGGTAAACGAGACCTTCCTCAACGAATACGGCGAAAGCGCGCAGGATCTCTGCTTCATATTTGGGATCCATCGTAAGATACGGATTCTCCCAGTCGCCGAAGACGCCGAGACGTTTGAATTGTTCGCGTTGGATGTCGACGAACTTTCGGGCAAACGCTTCCGATCTCTTCCGAATTTCCAATGGCGAAAGGCCGCGGGATTCCTTCACCACTTTGTATTCGATCGGCAGACCATGACAGTCCCATCCCGGCACGTATGGCGCGCGTTTGCCGAGCATAGTCTGCGATTTCACCACGAAATCTTTAAGAATCTTGTTGAGCGCGGTGCCCATGTGCACATCTCCGTTGGCGAATGGCGGTCCGTCATGAAGTACAAACAACTCGCGGTCCTCTCTCGATTTTTGGATTTGCCGATAGAGCCGGGTCTCCTCCCACGCTCGGAGCATTTCCGGCTCGCGCGCGGCGAGGTTCGCCTTCATCGGAAAATCCGTGCGTGGCAAATTAAGAGTATTTTTGTAGTTCTGACTCATGGCAGAGCGGGCGAGGCTACGTAACATCCGCTGTCGCGCAAATCAACGCATGCATCGAAACACGCAGCGCATAACAGTGTGTAAACACAACTTTGTCGCGCTATGACAACACCTGGCAAATCGAAAGACGCCTTGTGTATTTTCGTTCTGGCGGACACGCACAATCGTTTACCAGAAACGGTCAGAGAAATCGCCCGGAGTGCTGATGAAATCTGGCATCTTGGCGATGTCTGCGCAGAGAGCATTCTGGATGAGCTCCGAGCGATCGGGCCTCGAGTCACTGTCGTGCGAGGAAACTGCGACAGCAATTTTGAATGGCCGTTAGTTGTCGATCTTGTGCGAGGCCGTTTCAAGTTTCGCCTGCAACACGTGCCGCCTGACCATCTGCCCAATGAGGTTGATGTTGTTCTGCACGGACACACGCATGTACCGCGACATGAAAAGCGCGGGAATGTTTTATTTTTGAATCCCGGATGCGTGACACGACCAAACCGCGGTTCTCCGCCCAGCATGGCATGGCTCCGAGTTTCGGATAGAACAATCAACTGGGAGCTCGTACCGCTTCGATAATGCGATAACTATCCGGAGGTGTTTGATCCGGGACTGAAATCGATGGCAGGAAAATTCGCGATCACCAAGATCTACAACGTCACCCGATTGCCAGCAGCGAACCGGCCACTTGCTGATTGACTCCCGAGCTCAAGACGATCGCACGGCGCGCTTTGTCCATTGCCATGCGTGAACGCGCAAGCCGCAACGAAATTGCTGGGTCGGCGTGAAGCACAGGCGGAAGCTCCTGATAACGCAAGGCCTGGACTCCCAGGATGACTTGCCACAGTCCCGAAGCGCCTACGCTTTCGCCCAGCGCTGGTTTTGCAGTGTAAGTAATTGCATCTGGAGTCATCTGCGCCAACGCTTGTTGCTCGGCCTCGTCGATAAATGTCCCGTTCGCGCTCGAGATCACAAAGTCGGCTTCGGTCGGGTTGAGATCGCGCAGCATTCTCTTCAAAATTTCCACTGCTTCAGTTCGCTTTCCGTAACAGCCGCCCGGATGAGCATGTTCGATCGTAACTGACCTAGCTTCCGACTCCGCTGCCCTGCGGCGTGACGGGCGTTCGAGCACAATCGCTCCTGCACCCTCGCTTAAAATCATTCCTCGCTTTTTTTTGCTGAACGGTTCAATCGGGGGCGCCGAACGAAGCAAATGCCACCGCCGGTACGCGTCGCATAACAGCCAATCGATTTCCTCGGTGCCGACAACCAGGCAATAATCAAGCGACTTATCCGTCATCACGTCCTCCGCCATTCTTATTGCAAGGAGGCCAACCGCGCCGTCACCAACGACAGTATATGTGATACCGGTGACCCCCAGAATCGCCGCGAGATGGCTCGCCGGGGCATTAAAAACCGTTTCCGGAAACAAGAGAGGACTAGCCGACTGCGCACCGGTCTCGACAACATCGCCGTAGAAGCGCTTGGTATAAATCACACCGCCGTTAGAAATTGCGAAAATGAGGGCAATTCGTTGCCCCTTCTGAGAATCTACCGATATGCCGGCAGCCTGTAATGCCTCGAGACCTGCTGCTGCGGCAAATCGCGAAATCACGCTCGCCCGGCGAAGGCGCGGAT
>QHRI01000173.1 GCA_003221375.1 Verrucomicrobiota bacterium | reverse complement strand
CTGGAGATGAATCGGCACCGGATAATGCACAGCGCACCCGACTCCCTTTTCTTGGAGATGTTGCCGGACTGCATCGCGTTCCTGTACCCGAATGGCATACACGTGATAAACGTGTTTCGCGTACTTTGCCTCGGACGGTGTGAGAACCGCATCGATTCCGGCGAGAGCGTCATTGTACTGCAACGCATGTTTGCGCCGCAGAGAATTTGCTTCGTAAAGATGACGCAGTTTGATGGACAACACTGCTGCCTGGATACCGTCCATCCGGCAGTTCCATCCCATCAGGGCATGGTAATATTTTTGTGACTGACCGTGATCTCGAAGCATCTGAATTTGCTTCCGCAACTCGGGGTCGTTTGTCACGACTGCGCCAGCCTCGCCAAAGGCGCCAAGATTCTTTCCGGGATAAAAACTGAAGCAGCCTGCGTCGCCCATCGTTCCGGCTTTTCGGCCTTTGTACTCAGCGCCATGTGCCTGGGCCGCATCTTCAACGACGAAAAGCCCGTGCGCGCGTGCAAATTCCAAGATCGGATCCATGTCCGCCGGTTGCCCGAAAAGGTGAACCGGAATGATCGCTTTGGTCCTCTCCGTCAGGCTCTTCTCAAGCTCCGCCGGATTCATCGTGAACGTGTTTTGGTCTACATCAACAAATACTGGTCGAGCTTTGCAATAAGTAATGGCCTCGGCGGTGGCGATAAACGTGTTTGGAACCGTAATCACTTCATCGCCTTCACCAATTCCAAGCGCCAGGAGAGCAAGCCAAAGGGCATCCGTGCCGTTGCCTACGGCGATTGCGTCGGAGGATCCGCAGAATGCAGCGAACTCTTCTTCAAACTTTTCCACGAACGGCCCACCGGCAAAAGCGCTGCTCTCGATCACTTCGTGAATAGCAAGATCGAATTTTTCAATAAAAGGGGCGTGATGCGCCTTCAAATCGAGGAAGGGTACTTTCATTTTATGGTTTAGCTCAAAGGGATAAATCTGGGGGTTATGGTCGAGGTTCCGGGTGCTGTGCGATGAGTTGGCGCGAAGCTTGCGCGCGCCACTCATCCGGCGAATGCTTCAACCTGAAGCATCTCTTCCACTTTGACTGGTGCGAAAACCGGCGCTGCGCTACTCGAATCAGAAAGTGTCACCGGTGCACCGTTCATCTTGACGGAGGTGCTAGCCGCCTCAAGGATCCTAACCATTTCCAGTCCCCGACGGCCGTCCGTAAGCGGTTGAGAGTTCGTTTTGATGCAGTCAACAAAATGCTGACAGGCCAGCTTCAGTGGTTCCTCCTGATGGAGGTACGGGATGTAACTGTCTCCGTAATGGTACGAGTATTGAAATTCAGCGAAGGTGTCGTAATGCGGCGGACGTTCTACCCGTGCGTCGTAAATGCGGATTTTCTCGCGTGTCCGCAAATCGTCATACACGATCATTCGTCGCGTACCGACGATAGTCATTTCGCGAATTTTCCGTGGCTCGAGCCAGCTGCTCTGGATGGTTGCGAAACGTTTGCGCGAGAAGGACAGCGACATGTTTGTCACATCCTCCACTCCCGGCGTGATGTGAGCATTTCCCTGGCAGTTAATTGTCGTGGGCAATTCGTCCAGAATATGGAGAATGATCGAGATATCGTGCGGCGCCAGATCCCACGCAACGTTAATGTCCTTTTGGAATAATCCCAGATTGAGACGCCGGCAATTGATATAGCGGATTTCACCCAAATCTCCGGCTTGAACGATTTGGGCAATCTTTTGCACGGGCGACGAGTAGAGAAAAGTGTGGTCGATCATCAAAACCAGACCGTTGCGGTCGGCGATTTCAATTAGTTCCTCGCACTCGGCTGAAGAGGAGGCCATCGGTTTTTCGATGAAAGTATGCTTGCCTGCGAGCAGGCTTGCTTTAGCCAATGAATAGTGATGCTTCACTGGGGTGGCAATGACCACGGCGTCCACGTTTGTGCCGTTGAGAAGCTGCTGCGTCTGTCCAATGCCTTCGACGTCCGGATACAGCGTGTGGATATGTTTTAGGCGCTCAGTATTGACATCGCAGACGCCCTTGAGCTGGCAGTCCGCAAGACCTTTGAAGTTGCGAATCAGCTGCGGCCCCCAGTAGCCGCACCCGATTATGCCGACGCTGACTTGTTTCTTCATGGTTTCTCCAGCTGTTTCCCTTCAGGCTTGTAAAATGGTTGTTGGTGAGCGGCGACTCTTTTGCGCCGATCCTACCAACGTTTGTAAGATCGGTGCTGGTGAAGCAGGCGCACCATCTTGCCGGTTATCTTGTGTTGACAGTCTGCATTTGGATTCGACCAGTTGCGCAGCGATAACGGCGCAAGTCTTGAGCATGATTTTCAGGTCGAGAAGAATCGATAAGTTCTTCAGATAGAACAGATCCATAACGATCATCTCGTTGAACGTTGTCTTATTTTTGCCATTCACCTGCCAGTATCCGGTGAGGCCCGGCAGACCGTTTACGCGTTCCCGTTGCCACAGCTCGTAATGGGCAAACTCATTTGGCGTGCACGGCCGCGGCCCAACCAGACTCATCTCACCGCAAAGCACATTGAAGATTTGAGGCAACTCATCCAAGCCACTCGCGCGCAGAAATCGGCCGAAAGGGGCGAGGCGTGGATCGCCGTAGGCATCCAGTTTGATCATCGGACGATCGACCCTCATCAATTCCTGGAAATAGTGTTCGTGACTTTGTGTCTCGGCGCTCACCTTCATTGTTCGGAACTTCCAGATAGAAAAATGTTTTCCTCCAAGGCCGACACGCTTTTGTCGGTAGAAAATCGGTCCTGGCGAAGCGAGTCGTGTAATCAACATCAGCAAAATCATTAGCGGCAACCAAATCGGCAGCGCGAGCAGAATGCATGTGATGTCGAGGGTCGATTTCCAACCAGGTACCCTCTGCATCGGCGCGTCTCGAAAGTCGAGTATAACACGGGTAGCTTTCGCCCCGTTCCCATTCGAGTTGTTATAGGGCAAGCTGCCGCCCTTGGTCGCCCGTCCAATATGCGGGAGATGACCTTCTATCCTCATCTGTTGAGTTCCTCCAACTGCTGCTAACCCGCTAATCGCGCGGGGCTTTGAAAATAAGAAGGAACCCGCATCTAGGTCTTCGTGACCGAGGAGCGGGTCCTCGAAAAATTCACCCTCAAAAATTTGAAAACTGGGGGACAAAATCGGAAACGAAAATCGAAATCAGACCAGTAGAATGGTGCCTGAATACAAGCGGGACTAGATGCTGGGACAGGCCGTTGAATTAGTGTAATTTCCCGCACGCTTACTTCTACGGAAACTGCAGGGTGAAGGTTCCAATTATTTTGTCGAACGACGCAATTTAACGGCATTGTCACAATCCAAACATCAACCCCGGAAATGCAGGAGAAGCGACCATGCGGATGATCGATCCGCACACTCACTCAATTTCGGAGAGGAGAGAATCGAGGTTGTCGCTCCCGGAGCCGGTGCCTTCGGCCAGACCTGTTTGCACCAAACACCCGAGGCAAAGCCCGTTGTGGACACGCACCACACTGCAGCAGTGTGGGCACTCGTCGTCTTCGTGCGGGGTCGTTGAATGGGAATCAGTAACTCCAGTAAAATCCATTTTTCGTTCTCTCAACTGGCTGCTGGTCACTTAGTGCGCTCCGTTTGTTTAAGGTTGCAAGGCAAGGCGTCGGCCGGAACCAGGTTCTCTGGTGATCGGCCAGGTTTATTAACGGACCAAACAGCCTAGCGAGAGCGTGGAGAACGAAAAGCTGAAGTGTGAGGTCGAATATTACACCCTGCACAAACTCTTCTACGGAAACGGAGCAGCGAAGTTCCTCCAGAATACCTATTCCCAAAAAAAAGGTCTGGTTTTCACATAATTTTTTCAACTACGCTTTCGAACTAACGTATGGGCCACTCCTCTGAAGTCTTAAAGACTGCAATCGAGGCAGCGAAAGAGACGCTGCAATCGCTTCTTAACCTCGACTCTCAGGTCGCAAAGGGCGCTGACCTGATCGAAAAATGCCTGCGTGCTGGGAACAAATTGCTCGTTTGTGGAAACGGCGGCAGCGCGGCCGACGCGTCGCAGACGGCGGACTTCTCACAGCCGCAGGTAATGATTATGGATTCGATGAGATTTTCGCTCGTCAGGTAGCAGCGTTCGGTCTTGCGGGCGATCTGCTCATCTGCCTGACGACTTCCGGCAAATCGAGGAATGTCGAGCGCGCCCTACAGGAGGCAAAGGCGCGACAACTTAAGACCATCGTCTTCCTCGGTCGCGACGGCGGATCAACCCTCGGCTTGGCTGACGTCGATATCCTGGTACGCAGCAATACCACCGCGCGGATTCAAGAAGCCCACCAACTCCTGCTCCATGTTTTGTGTGAAGTGGTCGAGGCCCGTCTCGCACAATAGAAAAGGCCCCTAAAGAGAAAATTCAAACACACTGACCCCTCGGGAGCCCGCACTTTCGGTCAGTGCGTCTTTTGTGGGCTGAAAATTTTGTTTATTCCGACTTTTTCAGCAACCGCTCGCGCTCACGATCCAGCTGGCGGCGCTCGCTCGCGGTCAAACTACCGATTCCGAATTTCGAAATTTTGTCGAGGATAGGATCGATCGAGCCGTAAACGTCATCCGATTCCGTCGAACGACTGGATCGCATATTGGGAACAACATGGAACTTCGGCTTGGGCGCGAAACGTGTTTTCAATGTGTCCCACCAGGCAAGTTCCGGTCCCGCGCCATGCATTTCAATGAAAAGAAACGCGGCTCCAATGCTTGTCCAAACGACCATTAGATCGCTCCAGGCGTGATATGCGAGTAGTTGCAAGGTGTAAACGGCAGCAAGAATCAGTACAACCCATTTCGTCATGATCCGCAAAAACAATTCAGCTCGCGGATAGATAGTGGCGAAGGCAACAAAAATGCCAAAGTGCAGCGCTGACGAACCAGAAGCGAGGGACAGGACTGAACGCTGCCAGATTCCCCAGATCGTCAGGAGCACCGCAGGCGCGACCAGCAAAATGATATACAAGGTGATGTAAGCGCGTCGGCCGATAAAGCGCTCCACTTCCCGTCCAAACACGAACAACATGTACATCTCGACCGCAAACCAAAGCAGCGCGGACGGGGAATGTACGAACGCATACGTGAAAAGGCGCCACACCTGGCCGGCCCACACTGCCGCGCTATCGAATTGTAAATAGGCTAAGACGGAATGTGCCCCGATCATGACGAGAATCGCTGTGAGAATCGCGGCCGCGACGTGCAGTCCAACCAGCATGGTAGTCACATCGACGGGATAGCGGCCCATCCACGCAACCGGCCGATAATCATCGGAGATGGTGACCCCGAACATGCTTTCAATTAATGCCGCGCAATGTTCTTGCGCAAGCATGATTCATGATTCGTAGATTCTCACGCCTTGAATCCGGGCAACGATTCTAGGATTTAACGCGGCGAAGCCGTCGCCTGTCACGCCGCAGTCTCGACGAAGCCGGATTCGTGGTTAAGATGGACATCTTCGTTTAATGAAAAATATCGCACCTGCCATATTCCCGCCG
>QHRI01000172.1 GCA_003221375.1 Verrucomicrobiota bacterium | reverse complement strand
CATCGAAAATATGAAGGGCGCTTTCGGAAACGAAGGCGCCCTTCGCTTTTAGAATTCGATTGGGAGTATGTGCTTAGAACCGATGGCCAATCTCAAGCCACGGAAGGCTTAAGCTTCGATTTTTTTTGCAGCAGTGGGAGAACCTTTTCCACCAACGCGTCGGCGGTGATGCCGTGCTTCTTGCGCAGGATTGGAACTGCGCCGTGCTCGATGAATTGATCAGGCCAGCCTATGCGCACCACAGGCGTGTTGATCATTTGTGAGTGTAGATGCTCCATCACCGCGCAGCCAAAGCCGTTGTGTAAAACGTGATCTTCAATCGTGCATACGACTTCCACGCTGCGCGCGAAAAATTCGAGCGTGCCGGTATCCATTGGTTTGATCCAGCGCGGATTGATTAACGCGACGGAAATTCCTTTTTCCTCAAGTTTGCGCGCTGCTTCCTCAGCCACTTCAAACATGTTACCCAAGCCGAAAATTGCCACATCGCGCCCGTGCTGCACGACTTCCGCCTTCCCGATCTCGAGAAGCTTCGGCTCCGGTTTCACCTTTACGCCTGGCCCTGATCCTCTTGGATAACGAACGGCGATCGGGCCTGAGTTGTAGTGTGCCATAGTCCAAAGCATATCGACGAATTCGTCCTCATCTTTCGGCTGCATGTGCACCCAATTCGGGACGTGCCGCAGGTAGCCAATATCGAACAAGCCGTGATGCGTTGGGCCGTCGTCGCCGCTTAACCCGGCGCGATCCATACACAACTTCACATTCAGATTCTGGATGGCGATATCGTGAATCGCCATGTCATAGGCGCGCTGGAAAAACGTGGAGTAAATCGCGAGAAACGGCTGTAGCCCCTGCGTTGCCAGACCACAGGCAAAAAGTGTGGCGTGCTCCTCCGCTATGCCGACGTCGAAGTAGCGGGCGGGGTGGGCCTTAACGAAATGCGAAAGACCTGTCCCGCTTGGCATCGCCGCGGTAATGGCGACGAGCTTCTGATTCGTATCCGCGAATTTCGCCAGCGTTTTGCCGAAAATTTCCGAATAGGTCGGCGTAGGCGTAGGCGCCGTCTCGCCGCTCTCGATCTTATATTTGCCAAGACCGTGGAATTTGTCCGGTTGCTTGAGCGCCGGCGCGTATCCTTTTCCTTTCTTGGTGAGAATGTGCAGTAAGACCGGCTCTTCCTGCGTTTTCAAAAATTCAAAAGTCCGGATGAGCAATGGAATGTCGTGTCCGTCGATTGGTCCATAATATCGTAAGCCGAGTTCCTCGAAAATGACGCTTGGCACCAGCAACCCCTTAACGCTTTCTTCCACCTTGTGGGCGAGCTGCACGCCCGTTTTTCCAAGAATCGCTTGGATGAAATCGCGCGCCTTGTCGTGCAGATGCGCGTAAGTCGGATTCGCCACGATGCTGTTGAGATAGTTCGCAATCGCGCCGACGTTTTTTGCGATCGACCACTCATTGTCGTTCAGCACGACGATGAAACGCTTGGTGTGCGCTTTGACGTTGTTGAGCGCTTCGTAGCTGATCCCGCAGGTCAGTGCGGCGTCGCCTGCTACCACGACGATGTTCTCATTGCCACCGCGGAGATCCCGTCCAACCGCCATACCCAGGCCTGCCGAGAGCGCCGTCCCCGCATGACCGGCACCGTAGCAATCGTGTTCACTTTCGGTGCGTAAAAGGAAACCGTTGAGGCCGCCGAATTGACGCATCGTATTAAAACGATCGAGGCGGCCAGTAAACATCTTGTGGACGTACCCTTGATGACTGACGTCCATCAGGAATCGATCGTGCGGGGTATCAAAAACCCGATGCAACGCAATCGTTAGCTCTACGACGCCGAGATTCGGGCCCAGATGCCCTCCGGTTTGCGAAAGGACTTTGATCAGTTCCTCCCGCACCTCCTGTGCGAGCTGAGGTAGGTCCTGTTCGCGGAGAACTTTAATATCGGCGGGCGATCGGATCCCGTCGAGCAGACGCCGTGGGGCTATGGTCGCCTCAGACGTCTGAGACGAGTCAGAAGAGCTTGATTTCATCAGTTGTGCTTTCGGATTCGTCGACACCTTTGGTCGGAGCAACCGGTTCCGGTGTGGGCTCGAAATCCTTAACTATCGCTTTTCCTGTACTATTGCGAGCGATGATTTCGATCTTTTGCTCGGCTTTCGCAAGTCGTTCCTGGCAAATTTTTACCAGGTTCATTCCCTCTTCATAACGCACGATGAGATCCTCGAGCGGGAGCTTGCCGGATTCCATTTGCTCGACAATTTTTTCGAGCCGATCCATCGCGCCCTCAAAGTTTGGCTCGGCCTCACGCGGCTTCGGTTTGCTGCTCATGGGGAAAACGGAGGAATTAAGCACAGCTTAGCCATGAGAAAAGGGGGACTTAACTGGAGCACAAGCAAATGGGTTGGGCGCGTGCGCTCCCCAATCCATTCGTAATGCGCGCTTAAAGGAGGCAACAAATAAGGATTCGCCTCGATTGAGAGTTCAGCGAATGTTTTCGCTTTCATATCACAATGCGCAAATTTCAGTGGCCCCGGCGTGCGATAGCCAAACAGGAATCTCAGATCCAAAGCCCGTCTTTTTATGGGATGTGGGACACGATCTCGCGTTTCGCTGCTGAAATCCGGGCAAGCGATTTCACGGCTGATATGATCCGGCGGCGGGACGCATACGGTAGCGAAGGGGCGATGGGAGCGATCGATTGTGCAACGCTTTATGGATTGACGAGATGGCTCCGGCCGACGGTGGTCGTGGAGTCCGGTGGATATGTTGGAATGTCATCGGCGTTTATCTTGAAAGCGCTTACAGATGAAGGGCTTGCCGCCGCGAAATTGCACAGCATTGAATTGAGCCAGGAATGCGAGCAAGGCGCTTTAATTCCAGACGAATTGCGATCCGTCTCAAGCAGTTTCGTGCCGATGCGCGGCAGAATCGAAGATTTTCTCAAGCGCAACGAGCTTCCGTCATCCATCGACATGTTTCTGCACGACAGCTCGCATAGTTACCGGCATATGCTCTGGGAGTTTCACCAATTTTGGCCCCGGCTGCGCGACGGCGGATTGCTGGTGTCGCACGACGTGCAGATGAATGCGGCGTTTCCCGAATTCGTAGCTGAGACTTACGCGCACGATAAGAAAACCGGACGCCGCGATGCGCAGTGGACATCGCATTACGAATGGGGCCGCTGGGGTTATATCGGCTTCGCTATTAAGAAAAGTTAACGATCCGCTTCTAAAACAGGCGTTTCCTGTTCGCGGATTCTTCGATCAGCTTTTCCAATCGCTTTAGTCGCGTCGCCTCCTGCTTTGCACTCACGATCCACCACCCGATTGCTTTTCGATACGAGGGCGGCTGAGCATAAAAGAAATCCCATGCGGCTTTGTTTTGGCGCAGCTTTTTCTCGTAAGGCCCATCGAGATTGGCGCTCCTTTGTTCGTAGGAATAGATGCCCGACTTTTTTTTTGCGCGCATTGAACGCAGCCATCCCCGCAGGGTGCATCAAACCTTTATCGCGTAGCTCCTGTGCGCGCTTAATGTTGACCGCACTCCAAATGCTTCCCCGTCTCCGCGGGGTAAAGCGACTTGTGTAGCGCAAATCGTCGACGCTCTTACGAATCCCGTCGATCCAGCCAAAACAGAGCGCTTCATCTACGGATTCTGGCCAGGTAATGCTCGGTTGCTCGGAGCTCTTCTTGTAATAACCGACCCATAGTTCTTGCGTAGTCGCGTGATTCTTTTCCAGCCATCTGCGAAATTCGGCAGGTGATTTGAAGTATTTAACCTTCATCGCAGCAGATCCCATTCCGTCCGAGTAAAAGGCCAAGAACTGCGTGGACTGCGCAAGCGAGCAAGGCGAGCCGCCATGCACGGCGGAATTAGCCGATCTGCTTCTTATACGCTTCCGCGTCT
>QHRI01000171.1 GCA_003221375.1 Verrucomicrobiota bacterium | reverse complement strand
CCCAAGAATCAGAGTCAATCGATTGATTGCGGCCGCGGCGATGAGAAAGCCACCAGAACTCGCCGCAAGCAACACAATCGCTCCTGACCTGGGAATAAGCAGATGCCGCGAGGCAGTGCGCGGATTGCGTTGATCGAGCGACCAATCGACCACTCGATTGAAAAGCATCGCCGCAGTGCGTGCGAACACCATACAGACGACAACCAGAATAAGAATTCTCAACGAGGGCCAACCGTTCGCAGCCACAATTAGCGCCCCAAGAGCAAATGGCAGCGCGAAAATTGTGTGCGAAAAACGGATTAATCGCAGAAAACGCGACAACGGTTCGCCAATTCCAATCTCCTCCCTGGATTGATGCATGCCGAAAGATTTCTACAGGAAAGAGCCAAGAAAATGAAGGTTGTAATGGCCGGTCCTTCGTCTTTGTTTTCTTCGTTGGACCAGCGGCGCGCCGGGAGCGCTCGGGCCCTACCCTTCCGGATTCACCGGAAAATGTTTGTTCTTGAGATGCTCCGGGACCCGCCTGGTTTGTTCCATCTCGACTTTCTCGCTCGCGGCATTCAGCTCATCGTACGCTTCCCGGCTTTTCGCCGCGCGGCACATGTAAGCTGTGACATGAGCCAGAGGAATTCGCGCTTCGGGCATGCCCACAAATTCGACCGCTTGTTGCGTCGCGATCGCGAGCCGCAACGCATCCGGGTCGGCGAGGCCGATGTCTTCGCTGGCAAAGATCACGATGCGTCGTGAGATGAAACGGAAGTCTTCTCCGGCGTGCAGCATTTTCGCGAGCCAATACATCGCGCCTTTTTCGTCTGAAGCACGCATGCTTTTGATAAACGCGCTGATCGTGTCGTAGTGCGCATCGCCTGCGCGATCGTACACAACCGCTTTCTGTTGAATGCTTTCTTCGGCAACCTGAAGCGTGAAATGAATTGCGCCTGCGCTGTAGCCGGGGGCGCTGACCCCGGCAACCTCAGATTGTTTTTCGCGCTTCCCGCGGCCGACCTCAGCGCGGTCGGCTAGAGGAGGCGTAGTAAGGACGCCGATTTCGAGTGCGTTTAAGCATTTTCGCGCGTCACCGTCGCTCAACTTCGCCAGGTGCCGGCGCGCATTCTTATCCATCTTCACGCTGTAATTTCCAAGTCCGCGCTCTTTGTCAGCTAACGCGCGATCAATTAACAGCTCAAGTTGCTCGACTGTGAGCGGCTCCAGTCGAAAGACCTGCGATCGCGAGACAAGCGCGCTGTTTACATGATCTCATCAACGAACAGAATCGTCTTTCGCCCGGACGTGCGCAGACGGTTCGCTGCGGCAGCAATGACCCGGCGCATTTCGGCGACATTGCTTTCCACGCCGCTGATCCGGATGAATTTTGCATGCGTCATCTCCGCAATGATTCGGGCCAGTGTGGTCTTACCGCTACCAGGCGGACCGGAGAAAATCACCGAGGGTAACCGATCGGCTTCAATCGCACGGCGCAAAAGTTTGCCCGGTCCCAGAATGTGCTCCTGGCCGACAAGTTCATCGAGCGAGCGCGGGCGCATGCGCGTGGCAAGCGGCGCACTATCGGCGCGCTCGACTTCGACATGTTCGTCATCCCCGAAAAGGTCCGCCACTGGCAAGCAGTAGGATTGTCTGTGTCACGGCGGCATTGACTGAGCCCAATCCTTGAGATGTGGCAATCCGCCAGCTAAGCTCGATGACGCAAGCATGAAGCGCATTCTCGTCCCGATCGATTTTTCCGATGTAACACCGCAGGTGATCGATCTGGCCCGGCAGCTTGCCAAGGCTCTCGATGCGGAAATCCATCTTGTTCACGTAAAAGAACTCACCGCGGCGGCGGCGCCTGGCATGCTTGGCTACGGTCTTGCGGGCATGCCTGAGCTTGCACCGATGGCTGGCGTGCCAGTTCCAGGCTTTGAACCGATGCCGGAAACACTCCCAGAAGACGAAGGCCAGACGTCAAAGCTCGCCAAGTGGCAAGCGGAGATAGCTCAGGACGGCATCAAGGTCAGTTTACATGAGCCGACTGGCACAGTGGCCGAAGAAATTTTGAATGAGGCCGATGAACTTAATGCCGACCTGATTGTGATGGGTACACATGGGCACGGCGCCATGTATAACTTGCTCGTGGGAAGCGCCGCTAAAGCTGTGTTAAAACACAGCACTCGTCCTGTTCTCCTGGTGCCAGCACCGAAATCTACCTAGCAGGTTCTTAAACGTCCAACGCTTAACTCTCAACGTCCAATTCAGGTAATTGAGTGTTTGGTGTTGGAGGTTGGGCGTTTTTCCCTCATTTCACATCTCCGGCAATCTGCGCTCTCGCGATTGCTGCTTGCCTTGCCAAGGCCGAATAAGCGAAAAGCCGATGGATGAAATTCCTGAACGGGCCGCGGCAGCCATTTGTTGGTTTGTCGCTCATGGCTGCAATAGGAATTGTCGTCGCAGACGGCTTTTGCCTTCCTGAAGCCGCCTTGATTTGGGTTACGATCTTTCTGGCGATGTCCATTGTCATCGCCGCATGGCGACTTGAGACTAGCGACACCGAAGGCCAGCAGCTTGCTGACGAGCTTGGCAGCCGGACACGAGTCGTCACGGCAACCGGATGCGTCGTTACCGAGCCTAAGACTGTGCCCAGCGGATTTGCGACGTTCCTGTTAAAGCTCAAGTCCGTTGAATTTGAAGGTCGAAAACAACCGACACACGCTGTCTGGCAGGTCCGTTGGAAAGGTACGCCGGAATTTGGTGATGAATTGAAGCTTTTCGGAACCGCGGAAGTCATCGCGCCGCCGCGAAATCCCGGCGAATTCGATATGCGCGCGTATCTGGCGCGTCACGACGTCCGCCGAATGCTCTTTGTCCGCTATGCGGAGGACGGCGCACTGATTCGGCACGCCGTTGGCAACCCGATTTTGCGCCTCGCGCAAAAGTCGCGGGCATGGATGCAGAACGCAATTTGTCGAGGATTGGAGAACGCGCCTGAGGCGCAGAATTTTCTGAGTGGGATCGTGCTTGGACTCAGGCACCAAGCACCGGAAGACATCGAAGAACCATTTCAACAAACTGGTACCCTTCACCTTTTTGCGGTCGCGGGCTTGCATGTTGGAATTGTTGCCGCGCTGTTGTGGATGCTGGCAATGGTCGCGCTGCTACCACGCAAATCGGCAGCCGCGCTTATCATACCATTGCTTCTTTTTTACGCTGCGGTGACGGGATTGCATGTTTCGAGTGTCCGCGCGGCGGTGATGAGCTCCATTTTGCTCGGCGGCTTATTTTTTGAACGCAGAGTCTTCGTCCTTAACAGCCTTGCTGCGGCGGCGTTCTTTCTCCTGTGCTGGAGCACGAACGAACTTTTTTCGACAGGCTTTCAGCTCTCATTCGCGGTGGTTGGCGCCATCATACTGTTTGCCGATCCATTTGCCGGATTTTTGCAGCGCTGGACCGCGCCCGATCCTTTCCTGCCACGAAGCTTGTTGCGGGGTCCGCGGCGCTGGTTGCACACCGGTTTCGATTGGCTTTGCAGCGGAGCTGGTGTTTCTCTCGCCGCGTGGCTCGGTTCGTTGCCCTTGGTGCTTTGGTATTTCTACATCGTCACACCGATTTCTTTGGTGGCGAATTTGATCGTCGTGCCGATTGCGTTTTTCATTCTGGCGGTCGCCCTCAATTCCTCGCACATGTTCCCGGCGGCCATTTCTACGTCGAACACCCGCACTGGCCTGAAAACCTCGTTGCAAAGATTACAGTCCTTGATGTCGACGCCGGCGCGACCGTTCATTTACAAGCGGGAACCGCAAACTGGTTGTTCGACAGTGGGAGCCACCGGACTTACCCGCGAGTAGTCCGTGAGTATCTGCACTGGGCCGGTGTGAACCGGCTTTCCGGCGTACTGCTTACTCACGGGGACGGCAATCACCTGGGCGGCACGAGACAATTACTGGAAGACTTTCCCCGAATCCGTCTCGTGGATAATCCGGCGCCCGATCATTCAGCTGTTCACAGGCGATTACAACGTTTGTTTCAAGAACACGGAATCAAACCGGACAATCTAACTGCTGGCGATAGCTTCCAACTGTCGCGGGATGTGACTGCCCACATCCTATTCCCTCCACCAAACTTCAGCGCGCCGATCGCTGATGATCAAGCGTATGTCATTCACCTGTTGGTAGCGCCGACGACCCGGATCCTTCTTATGTCGGACAGTGGTATCAAGACGGAACAGGCATTGTTGGTCAGTCGTTTCAATCTCCAAAGCGACATTATTATTAAAGGTCAGCATCATTCGGGAGAATCCGGCTCAGAAGCTTTCCTCGACGCCGTGCAGCCGCGGTTGATCATTGCGACTTCGCGCGACTTTCCCAGCTACGAGCGAATCAGCGACGCCTGGGGGGAAAATTTGCGAAAACGCGGCATCAGACTTTTTCGCCAGGATGAGACCGGCGCAGTCATACTCCGGTTCCGTCAAGACGATTGGGAAGCGCAAAGCTATTTTACGGGCGAAACTTTCCGCAGTTCCAGCCATTGAATGGGCGCGCCCTTTTCGCGGAAAGTGCGTCCGAACTTGCTTTGCGGTAGATCGACATCAGCGTTACCGATTGCAAAACCGGGATTTAATTCGGCGATTTCTTTGATTTTTCCAAAGTAATCAACGTCGTCTGTCGCGATGTGAATACTCCCGTTTTTCTGGAGCGCGACATGAATGGAATTCAAGAAATCCGGAGTTACAATTCGGCGTTGATGATGACGGCGCTTTGGCCAGGGATCCGGAAACAATAGATAAAATGTCTCGACTGATTCAGCCGGCAACAGATAACGCACTGCGTACGAACTTTCCATTCGCAGCAGGCGGACGTTGTCCAGTGTAGCAGCCTTACGCGCGGAAGTGCGGATTCGATTGAGCAGGCGTTCGATCCCCAGAAAATTCCTGTTCGGTATGCGCCGCGCCAGCGCGCAAAGGAATGATCCTTCACCGCAGCCAAGATCGATGTGCAAGGGCGCCTTGCGTCCAAAGATCTTATCGAGGTCGAGACGATCAGTTAACGAATTAAGCTCGATTACTCGAAAAGGGACGTGCCTGCGGTGAGCTAAGCTACCCTCATCCGCAGGCACGCTGAGGAGAAAGTGAATAGGGAACGAGTCCTGGAATTCCAATGAACGGGCAGATGATGCCGAGAGAAGCGTGGCTGTTTCGATGATTTGGTCTCGCCCGCATTGAATTAACGTTGAACTCGTTTATGACGAATCGCCCTGTCAATGGCAAGCAAAAAATCGACTGAGTTATTCACAGCCGGTCGCGATTTGTCGGTTGAGAGCGCGTGAGAGTCGGAAGTTAGGCTGTGCTGCGCGTATCTAGGGCCGCCTCGCCCTTGCAGGGAGGGGGAGTGTGAGGATTCTTCAGAGTAATCGATGCGTGAACCCTTCAAACCCCTCCCCTTAGTCCTCTCGCCTTGCCCAAGGGGAGAGGCGAAACAACCAGCGTTAAACTATCTAGCAACGAACACCGCCATTTACAACGAGACGACTTAGAATGTGTCTAACAACGACAATATGAAGCGAACCTTTCTTGCGGCACTCAGCTGCGCGGTGATTGCTGCGGCCATTATTACAAGCAGCCAGGGACAAAATTCTTCTCCTGCGGAAACCAGAACCGCGGTGCTGGCCGGCGGCTGTTTTTGGTGCATTGAACCTGCATTCGACAAGGCAAAAGGCGTAATTAAAACGGTCGTGGGTTATTGCGGCGGGACCGAACCGAACCCCACTTACGAACTCGTCTCGTCGGAAAAAACAGGCTACCGGGAATCGATCCAAATCACTTACGATCCGGCCAAAATCTCCTACGACCAGTTGCTCGATATTTACTGGAGGCAAATCGATCCGACCCAAGCGGATGGACAGTTCACTGACATCGGACCGAGTTATCGGGCTGCGATTTTTTACGGCAACGATGACGAGAAAAAAAACGCGGAGACTTCAAAAGAAAGACTCGCACGCTCTGGAAAATTCAATAGGCCAATCGTGACCGAAATTCTGCCGGCGATGAAATTTTATCCTGCCGAGCCGCAACACCAGAAATACTACCAGCAAAACCCAGAGCATTTCGAAGCATTCGAGGAAGGTTCGGGGCGGGTTTCGTTCAAAAAGAAAACTTGGAAACAATAAGGCTTTTAACGTCCAACGCTTAACGCCCAACATCCAATTCAGACAGTTGTGTGTTGGACGTTGAGCGTTGGGCGTTTTCTTTAAGCCATAGCCTAGACAACCTGCACCCCTTGGCTCGCAGTTCGTTTGGCGTAAAGATCGCTCAGGCGTTTCGTCATGGCGCCGACCTGGCCGTCGCCAATTTGCCGATTGTCCAGTTTGATCACGGCGGCGAGCTCGCCCATTGTGCCTGTACAAAACATTTCACTGGCGCCGTAAATATCGACAAGTGACAGATCAGTCTCGACGCAACGAATTTTTTCGGCGGCGCAAATGTCCATCACCGTTGCGCGTGTAATACCTTCGGGACAAGCCAGCACGCGACTGGTTGCAAGGTCCCCGCTCGCTCGCGACTTATCGGAGTTGCGCACGATAAAAACGTGCGTGGCATTTGTTTCCGCGACAAAACCTCGCGTATCGAGCATCAAAGCGTCGTCTGCACCGGCGTTATTTGCCTCGATCTTGGCCAGAATCGAATTCAGCAGATTGGCGTGATGGATTCGCGCGTCCAGAACCTCGCGCGGCGGACGCCTGATCTTGCTCGTAATCAAAGTCAGACCCATTTTCGTGTAAACTGGCGCCTTGTGCTCTGCGACAACGATCAGCGTCGGCGCGCTTTGATTCAGGCGCGGATCCATCCCAGATGTTATTTTCACGCCCCGGGTAAGCGTGAGGCGGATATGCACGCCGTCGCTCATCTTGTTTGCCGCGAGCGTGCGTTTGATCTCTTCAATGAATTTTTCGCGCGATGGAATTTCGGCGAATGACAAAGCGCGCGCTGAACGCTCCAACCGGTCGAGATGCTCGTTAAGTTTAAAAATCCGGCCGTTGTACAGGCGCAATCCTTCCCACACCGCGTCCCCGCCCTGGACGGCAGAATCAAACGGACTGATACCCGCTTTGTCGCGGTGCACGAGCTGACCGTTGATATTAACGATCAGATTGCGATTTCGCTCATCGAATTTCTGAAGCATGAAGTGAGAAAGCTAACCACGAATGCACACGAATGAACACGAATTTCACAGGTCAGAAATCCCAAGTCAGTGGTCCGGAATTTTGCGCGCGCAGCGCGCTTTGGAGTGCGGCGACTTGGCGCCGCTTTTATCCGCGCCGCCAGCGATTCAGCGTAAGCAATATTCGAAGAGCAGTCGGTAACACTCGCGACAACGTTCGTAAGTTTCCTGTAAATGCGCGGGCACTTTAGTGTCGCGGGGACGATATGGTTGAAACGACGTCGTCTTTGCCACTTCACCATACCAATGACCCGCCCAGATGCCATCGGTCTCGCGCAATCCAGGCGGCCAGGAAAGCATTGAGTCACTAAACTCCACGCCGATTGCCTTGCAAAGCAAGCGTAACATTCGCTCCGGATTTTCCAACACATCTTTTGCATCCACGACCGGTGGCACCGAATCTGTGCGAGCCCGAACAAAATCAAAGATCTCCGCCTGCTGCGTAAAACCCAGGTCCGGAAGCGTCGGGTCCTCTCGCTTTTTAATATACGAAGCGATCACCTCGCGCGGGTCGCGAATAAGGAAGCAGTTCGTAACTGAACCGAGCCATTCGCGATCCACTTCCGATAACAGATGATGCGTCATCTGTTTCTGGAAAAAAATCCGTTTGTCATTCGGGATCGGGCCGGTCAATTGCGCGATAACTTTTCGCCAATCGGTCTCGCCGGAGGCGATCACTTCATCCGCGCCAGCATGCTCTTTCCCGGTGGCGCTTAAGTAATAAGCATAAAACGGCTCGTCGATGACAAAAGTATCAGCGCGATTACCCCATG
>QHRI01000170.1 GCA_003221375.1 Verrucomicrobiota bacterium | reverse complement strand
GCGCGAGAATAATGTCGATCCCGCTGGCCTCGATCTGGGTGAGACTTTTGCCGAGCTGCGGACGCGCGAGCGCAACCACAAAGACCGCAATCGCAGCAAGCAATAATGACCGCAGAATTTTGCCTGCACGCGCGGCGCTTTGTTTTCCGATCGCCCGAAGATTCGCCGTGGACGAAAAAGTCAACGCGGCGGCTGGACCTCGCTTTCCACGCAAATAGGCGAGCAACGGAATTGCTAGGAGCAATAGCAGCAACCAGGGGTGCGCGAAGGTCAACGCGCTATTGCCTCTGAACCAATCAAACACGCTTGTCATATCGAGCGAAAATCTCCCGCTAATAAGGTATCAAATGGTGATATTAGCGATACAAAGCAGATTACTGAAATTCCTCCAGTCTGACCGGAATGACAAAAACGTGTGCCACCAATCACAGAATCTTGTCATGTCGAGCGACCTCGAGACATCTTTGTAATCAAACAGCCGCAAGCTGACCTCCTTTCACAAAACGGATCGCTTCTTCCAGTAGCAAATCACTGTCCGAAGTTGTTGCCTCGTACCGTGCAAACTTGATCAGGTCGCAACGATTCAAGAAATCTTCGAGCAACGACTTTTCGTCTTCGGAAAATGGCGACGAACCTCTGAGTCCATTGAGGAACTCCACAGAAGTCTGCCGGGTGACTGGCAACCCAAACTGCTCCGTCACGTAGCGCCTGAGAATGTCGGACGCGCGAATGCTGAAGCGATATGGATTCATCGCCGAAATCTGGGTCCGTATTTGCTCCAGCAATGCGAGTGCGCGCTCACGCGGCGGCTGGGGTGGTGTTGGGCGCCGGAGAGACTTCGTAAGAAACCACACGATCAGACCGATTACCGTGAGTAAGACGAACGCTCCGACAAAAATCAGCCACGGCGAGATCAGCGAATAATCCACGGGCGGCGCAATATCGTGAAATTCTTCAGCGGCAAGAATCGATACCGGCAAAAGCGCCGTCATTCCGAGCGAAGTCGAGGAATCGCGTAGAGTTACCCACCGGTTGATCTGCGGGATCCTTCGACTCCGCTTCGCTCCGCTTAGGATGACCATACTTTTACCTTCTTTATCGAACACCAAGCCGGCGCTCGCGTTGTTTGAAAAAGGAGCGCAGCTGCGGCAGGTAGTCTTTGCCGGTTTGCAGCGCGATCGCGTCGATGTTGTTCCGGCGAAGAACACGCGCAAGTTCCAGCTCGCGTTCATCCACAATACCTCTGAAATGCGCTCGTGTTGCGCGGTCCGCGGTGTTGATTTCAATTTGATCGCCAGTCTCGGCATCTTCCAGAGTGATGATGCCGATATTTGGCAACACCTTTTCCCGTTCATCATGAATATGAATGGCCACAAAATCGTGCCGCCGTCCACTCACTCCCAGTGCCCGGGAAAAATCGGGCGCCTGAAAATCCGAAATGAAGAAAACAACAGCGCGTCGTGTGACGATTTTATTCAGATAATCGAGCGCCAGTGCCGGCTCCGTGCCGCGTCCCTTTGGTTCAAAAAACAAAATCTCGCGGATAAGGCGCAGCGTATGCGAACGGCCCTTCTTTGGGGGAATAAACAGTTCAACACGATCGGTGAAAAGGATGAGCCCGACCTTGTCATTATTCCTGATTGCGCTGAAAGCGAGCAAACACGCAACTTCTGCGGCCAATTCGCGTTTTGATTGGGTTGTGCTGCCGAAGCTTCCCGATGCGCTGACGTCCACGACCAGCATTACGGTTAACTCGCGCTCTTCCGTGAACTTCTTCACAAAGGCGTTGCCCATTCGCGCGGTGACATTCCAATCGATCGCGCGAATTTCATCTCCTGGCTGATACTCGCGCACGTCTTCAAAATTCATTCCCCGGCCTTTAAAAACGCTGTGGTAATCGCCGGCAAACGCGGTCTCGACCAGGCCGCGTGTTTTGATTTCGAGCGCGCGAATTTTCTTTAGAATTTCCGCTGGAGTTCTTGCGTGCTCGTCATCCCGAGCAGAGCGAAGCGGAGTCGAGGGATCCCGTTGCATTACTGTGGAGCTTTCACTGGCCGCAAGGCGTACATTTCCGAAAACAGGTCGTGCCATCGTGGATTTCTTTGAGCAATGAGCGCTTCTTTCTTTGCGCGGCTCCAGCGTTTGACTTGTTTCTCCCTTGCTATCGCACTGGTCGGATCTGAATACGCTTCGAAGTAAATCAGTTTGTGGACGTTGTACTGGCGAGCAAACGTACTGCCCAGTCCAAGCGAGTGTTCGCTGGCGCGCCGCTCCAGGCTGTTCGTGACACCGATGTATAAAACAGTGTGGCGGTCTGCGTTGGTCAAAATGTAAACGAAGTAATTTTGATGTCGCATTAGTACATATCCGGTTGCGCCGCGGGATTCCTCGACTTCGCTCGGAATGACGGGAACATCACGACCTGGCAATCACGCTAGCAACCTCTCACTTCTCACGAATCACTGCTCACTCCGAACCATCACGGCACAGGCAACCCCGCAAAAATCCGTTCAATAATCGTCTCGCTGCTAACCGCCTCCGCCTCGGCTTCGTAGCTGACGATGATGCGATGTCGCAGCACGTCAGGTCCGATACTCTTGACGTCCTGCGGGGTAACGTAGCCGCGGCCGTTCAAAAACGCGTGGGCCCGGGCGCCGAGCGCAAGGTAAATCGTCGCACGCGGTGACGCTCCATAACGGATCAGTCCTTCGAGTTGCAAATTGTATGCAGCAGGCTCGCGTGTCGCCCAAACAACGTCCACGATGTAGTCCTTCACACGGTCATCGATGTAAATGCTGTTGACCACACTGCGCGCGGCGATGATTTGCTTGGGGTCAACTACGGCATCGACTCGCAAATCCGGCGCCGAAGTCGCCATCAGATCGAGAATGTTTCGCTCCTCGGACTTTTGCGGATAACCAACGTTCAATTTGAACATGAACCGGTCGAGCTGCGCCTCGGGCAGCTGGTACGTGCCCTCTTGTTCAATCGGGTTTTGTGTAGCCAAAACAAGAAATGGATCGGAAAGGGGATACGTTTGCTCGCCGATCGTCACCTGCCGCTCCTGCATGGCCTCCAACAGCGCGCTTTGTACTTTTGCCGGTGCGCGATTTATTTCGTCAGCCAGGATTAAATTTGAAAAGATCGGACCCAGCTTGGTGGTAAACTCTCCTGTCCGCGGATTGTAGATGAGGGTGCCGATCAAATCCGCTGGCAAAAGGTCTGGGGTGAATTGCAGGCGTTGAAATCCAGTCTGGATGCAGGCGGCCATCGTTTTGACTGTGAGCGTCTTTGCCAATCCTGGTACTCCCTCCAGCAGAAGGTGACCATTCGCGAGCAGCCCGAGTAAAAGTCGATCCACCAAATATTTCTGGCCTATGACGACGTGACCAACCTGTTGGCGGAGCCCTGGAATCCATTGGCCCAGCTCACGAACTTCCTGTGTAATTTCCTGCGTAGATTTCATACGGTCTCCTTCAGACACGCACGCTGGGCAGAATGTTCGATCAAACGTGCGGCAACTTGCTGAGTTTCTGCTTATTTCGTTCACGAATCCAGTGCTTCCGCTGAGTCTTCGCGTGCGAGCACGACGCCGGAATGATGCTAAACGTTAGGTCGCAATGTTCGTTCTCAAGCCGTGGCATCGAGCAATTTTAGTCGGCGCGTTTGCGGTCATTGCGATGTCCGTTCTCGCGTGGATCTCGGGGACCGACCCCGCGATCAATTTTTTGAGGCGCGATAAACGGGCCGAATGGATCGTGTTTCCCGCGGCGGTTGACGCGCATGCGCATTGGTTTGCCAGCCTCGACGCAACATTTCGGCGCGAGTTTACTTTGGTGGACCGACCGGCCACGGCGCATCTGAGCATTTATGCAATGCGACGCGCCGAAGTGAAGATCAATGGCACTCCGGTTCCGTTTCCGCCGAATCGCAATTGGAAAAGGATCGGAACCGCAGATGTTGGCGGTCAATTGCAAGTCGGCACCAACGTCATTGAAGTTCGCGTCTTCAACTATAATGGTCCCCCAGCAGTATGGCTTAGTTTGTCTACCGATCAGCTAAGTTTGCTCAGTGACAAGAGTTGGGAGGTCTCGTTTGCTGGTTCTTCATGCCGCCCGGCGGCACTGGCCGCGGCAATGAAAAAGCCCGGGCCCGGTAATTCGATTGCCGGCGGTGAAGATACATTCGATGCGGCGAAAAATACCTGGCTCCTTTGGATTGTTGTTATCGCGCTCGCTTCTGTGATCACGTTTATCTGGAGTCGCTCGTTTAATAATTCAACAGCGCCATGGTTGGAAAAAACACTCCTGCTCATCATCGCGAGTTTGTGGTTGCTTTATCTCAAATACATCAACTACATCCAGGAACGTCGCGTCCTGCCGTCGCCGAATGAAGGCTGGGAAATGTATCAGCCTCCGCTTTATTATTTGATCGCAGCGGCAAGCCTTTCGGCCTGTAACCTGTCAATCAACGATTCGTCATCGGTTTTGGTGCTGCGTTTGTTCAATGCATTCCTGGGCATTGCGCAATTTGTTTTCGTCTTTTTGAGTTTGCGCCTCCTGTTTCCCGCCCGGGCCGCGTTCATCGGTCTTCTGCTGGCAGCATTTCTCCCGATGCATCTGTATCTCGCGCAGTATGTGACGAACGAAATGCTGGCAGCCGCTCTTGCCACAGCGACGCTATACTTATGTTTGCGACTGCTGAAGAGTGACACCCCGCGCATGTCGCAATGTGCCTGGCTCGGATTCGCTCTCGGCGCGGGGATGCTGGCGAAAGCGACCAACGTCTTGTTACTGCCAGTTATCGTTGTGGCACTCGCTGGCAAGCTCGTTCACAGGAGGACGCCAATCGCAGGTTCATTGCGTAACCTCGGTGTCCTGCTCGCGACTTGTTTGGCTGTGTGCGGCTGGCATTACGCGCGCATTTGGCTGCGGTTCGGCACCCCTTTGCTTGGCAACTGGGATGTGATCAGCGGGTTTACATGGTGGCAGGATCCCGGTTATCACACCGCCGTTGATTACATTCGTTTCGGCCGATCGTTAGTGCATCCACTCTTTAGCGGTTTCGCGGGATTTGCCGATGGAATCTATTCTACGCTTTGGGGCGACGGGTTGTGCGGCGGTGCGTCGAGTTTGACTCTGGCCTGGAATCAACAGCCAATGGTGGCCGGTTATTTGTGGGCGCTGATTCCCGCGGTGCTGGTTCTCACCGGCACGGTTGTAGCGATCATTCAATTCATTCGAAAACCGTCGAGCGAATCATTCCTATTACTCGGTTTCGGCGCCGTGCTTGTGCTTGGTATGATCTTTATGACGCTAAAGGTTCCCTCCTATGCACAAGCGAAAGCGTTCTACGGATTGTCGGGTCTCACGCCGCTTTGTTTTTTCGGCGTGCTCGGTTGGGAGACGCTGACGCGGGAAAGGAGATCTCTGCGATTTATTCTCGGCATCCTCATTT
>QHRI01000169.1 GCA_003221375.1 Verrucomicrobiota bacterium | reverse complement strand
GCGAAGTCGAGGAATCTCGAATTTCAGTCATAGCCAGAGATGTCTCTACTTCGCTCGACATGACAACGACGAATGGTCGGCATTATCAGTCGCCTGATTAGATAAATCTTGAAGCGGGAAGCGCAAGCAGGGAGTTAGAATGCGGAAAGATGCGGTTCGAAACGCGTTATACCTACGATTTTATTAAACAATTCCTCCCTTCTGAATGCCGACGCATTCTCGAAGTCGGTTGTGGAACGGGCGAGTTGGCGGCGCGCTTGTCGGAGGATGGGCATGCCGTCGTCGCCATTGACAGCGATCCCGAGTCCATCGCCGCTGCGCGGAGCCTCGGTGCAGATGCGCACGTCGCTACTTGGCCGGATTTTGATAAGGGCTGCTTCGATGCTGTCTTGTTCACTCGCTCGCTACATCACATTCATCCGCTGGACGAATCGATAAAGCACGCGACGAACAGCCTGGTGGAGGGCGGGCGGGTCATTGTGGAGGATTTCGCGTATGAGTCTGCCGACGAGAAAACGTTGCGTTGGTTTACGAGCACGCTCCGGTTGCTCGAAACGACAGGATCGCTTGCTGTAAGCGGCGAGGTTCTGAAGACGATATTGTCAAAAACTGCCACGATGAAAGCGTGGCGAGAAAATCACGAGAGCGACTTACACACAGCTGCCGAAATCGACGCTCAACTCGAAAACGTGTTTGGTCCCGTGATCAGAGAGCAGGCCGCGTACTATTTTCGGTACGCTGCCAGCGCGATAAGCACGACAGAGAAACGCGACGCGATCTTGCAGGCGTTTGCCAAGCAGGAGGAAGCCCTTTCGACTCAAGGCTCGATTGTTGCACTTGGTCGAAGGTTCGTGTCCGAACGGGCAAGATAAATCTGAAATAATTCTTGCAGCGCTGAACGCAAGCCGCTACTTCTCAATCCAGTTCTTTGCGAGCTTGGAAAAGTGGATCGGCGCAAGAAATCCCGTGCGAATCGGGAGCAGTTGCGCTGCTGTAACTGGATACGACTTCCCAATTGGACCAATCCCTGAAAGTCGGGGGTGAAGGCGGGAAGAAGGTGATTTCGGCGGCTGCCGGAACAAAGCCAGGAGCCAGAATATTTGTCCGGTCCATCTCATTCGGCTGTAGCCGCGATCAGAACCGCCAGTCTGGTTCAGACTCGCGGCGGCCGGGATCAACAATCCCGGCTACAACGCAGACCGAAAAAACTTCTTCGCAAAAAGAAGAATGAGAGCTGGACGATCCGGCAACGTCCTACGACGGCCTAACAAGTCCAACTCTCGGAGTTGAGTTGGAGGAAACTTGTTATGCAAAATCGTCTAGTTTGGTTTACTTGGGGTAGCGCATGCGTCCCGCGTGTTAACGCCAGTCCGGTTCGGACTTTTGGCGTCGCGCCGAAACAGCCTTTTCTCAATACAAGAGTCTCGTCCAAAAGCGTAGGACAAGAAAAGTGCATGATCGCGAGACGCGCTCGCCAACAGCCGAGACGGATGCATTATCCGCTCGCGTGTTTCTCGCTTGCGGTCGTGATTTCGGGAGCGCACGCTCAGGAACCGACGCCGATTCCGTCGCCGAGCGAACTGGAAGCCGAGCCGATCGTTGTGACTGCAACGCGGTTCGATATTCCGCTCGAACTATCGCCAGCCAGCGTGAGCGTGATTACTTCGGAAGATTTCGAGCAAAAACAAATCGAGCGCATCAGCGATGCGCTTCGTGAAGTACCGGGCCTCTCCGTTGTTCAGACCGGAACAGCCGGTCAGTTGACGTCTGTTTTCACCCGCGGATTGCGCAGCGAACACACGCAGGTGTTGCTCGGTTGTGCGTGGGCCGCAGAGCACCTTGTACGGGCCACGTGCCCTCGCAGGCGTTATCCAAATTTTCACCAAACAAGGTACAGGAACGCCAGGTGCCACGGTCGCCGCTGAAGGCGGATCGTACGACACTTTCCGCGAATGGACTCAGAGCGACGGCAAGATCGGCGACTTTGATTATTCAGTCGGCGCGAGCCGCCTCGACACAGACAACACGCGGCCGAACAATAATTACCGCAACACGGCTGCGATTACCGACCTCGGCTGGTCGCCTAACGAACAACTGCGGATCGGCAGTTTGTTCACTTATTCAGTCAGCGACAGCGGAAATCCAAACACGATCTTCGATCCACGCCCGATTGACCACTTTCTCACGGAGCGTTGGTTGGTCGGCCCTCACATCGATTGGAAGCCGACTGAGTGGTGGAATCACAAACTCATCGTCAGTTATGATCACGAGCGGCAAATAAACGATCCGAACCAGGACGGCTTTGTCGGTCCAACGCGGGCTCTTTTTGAGCGCACGCAAGTTGATTACCAAAATGATTTGCGTCCAACCTCATGGCTCACGCTGACTTCAGGTTTCTTTTATAGTCGCGTTAATGCCGGGCAGGAGCGTCCGTTTGTTCTCCAAATTTTCGGCCCGCAACCGACCTTTGTGAGCGATCACACCGAAGAGGTCGCCGGATTTTTGCAGGCGACACTGACGCCAATCGAAAACTTGATCTTCGTTGCTGGTGGCCGGTTCGATCATTTCAATCAGTTCGGCGGGGTCTGGACTTATCGCGTTGCAGGCAGCTACAGGATCGACAGGACAAACACGACGTTCCACTCCAGTGTGGCGACCGGATTCAGTCCGCCAAGCAGTCAGGACAAAATTTTCGGAAACAATTTCGGATTGAAACCCGAGCATGATCTCGGCTGGGACATTGGTATCAGGCAAGACCTTTGGCAGAACCGAGTGGCTTTTGGCCTGACGTATTTTCACAACGACCTGTCGAACGCGATTGGATCCAATGGTCTTTTTCAGACACTCAACCTCGGCGCAGCCGAAACTCAGGGGCTGGAAGCTGAACTGCGCGCGCAACCGATTGCGAATCTTATTTTCACCGCCAGCTACACTTATCTTGAAGCGGAAAAAACCGACGACTCGGACATATCGCAACCGACCGGCTCGCGTTTGCCCCGGCGGCCACGCAACGAAGTTTACGTTTCAGCTTCATATCTTTGGTGGAAGAAACTGCGGACCGTGGTTGAAGCAAAGTTCGTAAACGCGCGAGAGGAATTGAACTTCGGCGCCGCAAACTTCGACATCGAAGATTATAGCTTCGTGAACATTGCAGCGGAATATGAAGTGAATCCGCATTTGTCGATCTTCGGCCGGATCGACAACCTGGCGAACGAACATTACTCGGAAGTGTTCGGTTTCCCTGCGCTCGGCCGCGCCGCGTATGGCGGTGTAAAGGTGCGGTTCTAGTGGCTCTTGTCATTCCGAGCGAAGTCGAGGAATCTTTCAATTAGTTAATATTCAGGAGATTTGAGCTAAGAAAATGGCTAACCCGAAAATCGTGACCCGCCGTAATCGCGGGCCTGACACACCGTGACTCAGTTGGCTTATATCCTCATCGCAATTGCATTTGTGCTTGGCTTGGGTGTAGCGCTTTTTCTCGCTCGCCAGACGAAGACTCAAATGTCGGAGCATTTTAAATCGCTCTCTTTGGATATTCTGCAGAACAACAGCAAGACGTTCGTAGAATTTGCTAAAGGTGAACTTGAAAAAGCACAAGGGTCCGTCGCTAGCGATCTAGAGAAACGACAATCCGCGATTGGTGAACTGGTGAAACCGGTCCGTGAATCGTTGGATAAACTCGACGCAAAAATTCAGGATTTGGAAAAAGCGCGGACCGGCGCGTACGCCTCGTTAATGGAACAAGTTCGCTCGCTCGCAGAAACTCAGAACTACCTGCACGCTGAAACTGGAAAGTTGGTTCAAGCGCTGCGCTCGCCGATTGTTCGTGGACGCTGGGGCGAAGTGCAATTGCGTCGTGTCGTTGAACTCGCTGGAATGGTTGACCATTGCGATTTTATCGAACAGCAAACTCTTACGACGGACGAGGGACGGGTGCGGCCTGATCTCATTGTTTCTCTACCAGGGGGAAAAACAATAGTGATCGATTCCAAAACGCCGTTGAATGCCTATCTCGAAGCGCTTGAAGCTCCAGACGAGGATTCACGAATAAGTCGGTTGCGACAACACGCCATGCAGGTGCGCAGTCACATCGAAGAGCTTTCGCGGAAAGGATACTGGGCACAATTCCCCACGACTCCAGAGTTTGTCGTCTTGTTCCTGCCCGGTGAAGTGTTCTTCAGTGCAGCGTTAGAGCGCGATCCATTACTTATCGAATTTGGCGCCGACAGGAAGGTTATTCTTGCGACACCGACTACGCTTATCGCACTGCTGCGTGCGGTCGCTTATGGCTGGAACCAAGAAAAGCTTGCTCAAAACGAACTGGCCGTCAGACAGCTCGGTGCCGAACTTTACAAGCGTCTTTCCGACATGGGTGGCCATTTCTCGAGTCTTGGCCGCAGTCTCAATGCATGTGTCAACGCTTTCAACAAAGTCGCCGGAAATATTGAGACGAGAGTTTTCGTCACTGCCCGAAAATTCAGCGAGCTCGGGGCCGGGGCAATGGGAGTAGATATTCGCCCGTTAGACGAAGTGGACCAGATCACGCGTGATATTCAAGCTCCGGAGTTACTTCCCGAAATGAGCGAGAATGCTGCGCGGGAAATCGAGGAGCAGCGGAACGATCGAATATGAAGACAGCACTCGTCACGGGAGCGAACAAAGGAATTGGTTACGAGGTCGCGCGTCAGCTTGCAGGAAAGGGATTTCATGTGTTCATCGGCGCACGGAATCCCGAAGCCGGCCTCAAGGCTGTGGATGAGATCGGGAAGAACAGAGGGAAAGCGACCTTTCTGAAGATCGATGTCGTAGATAATGCAAGCGTTACCGCCGCGGCGCGTGAGTTTGCAAAATCCGCCGATCATTTGGACGTGCTGGTGAACAACGCAGGGATCATTGTCGATGGAGACAATTCAATTCTGGAGATCAGTGACGAGCTATTGCGAAAGACGCTCGAGACAAATACGCTGGGCGCATTGCGTGTAACGCGCGCGTTCGTACCCTTGCTCAGAAAAAGCAAAGCGCCGCGCGTGATCAATGTCTCGAGTGGCGGCGGACAGTTGACCGGCGGCGCTGATGGTTGGTCGCCGGCCTACTGCATTTCGAAAACTGCCCTCAACGGCGTTACCTCGCAGCTCGCCACTGCGTTGCCGAAGTTTGCGATAAATTCGGTTTGCCCCGGCTGGGTACGCACGGACATGGGCGGGCAGGGCGCTACCCGCTCAGTGGAGGAAGGCGCGGACACGATTGTCTGGCTTGCTGCCGATGCGCCACAGAAGCTCACTGGGATATTCTTGCGCGATCGAAAAGAAATCCCGTGGTGAGGAGTTCGAGCTCGCAGGAATGAGAGGAAGAGGAAGAAAATTAGAGCACCTGGTCCCACTTGCTTTGATCTTTAAGCATGATTTCACGAAGGAGACGGATGGGCGGCATGCCGTGATTGAGCAGTTCGTTATGAAATTTTTGCAGTGAGAAATCATCACCCTGCTGCGCTTTGTAATCGTCGCGCAGTTTCAAAATCTGCAATTTGCCAAGGGTATAATTGAGATAACCTGGATCGTACGTACCACGCATTGCTTCCTGACGCGCGGGCTTTTCCTCATAATAACAGTTTTCCTGGAAAAATTTCGTCGCTTCATC
>QHRI01000168.1 GCA_003221375.1 Verrucomicrobiota bacterium | reverse complement strand
TCAGGTGTTGTGCGTCGACGGCGGAATTGTGATGTGAAGAAAATGACGAAGCGCGAATGACCAATGACGAATCAAATCCGAATTCTTAAATATCCGAACCCGACGGGAACATTTCTTGTCATTCGGATTTCGTCATTCCTTCCTCATTAGACATTCGGCATTTGTCATTTACCGATCGCGCTGAATGATTGTAACCCGGCCTTCAGCGAGGAGCGTGTCAGCCGCGGAGATGTGGCATTCGTAAACGCAATTAACACCATCTCCGAGTAAACGCAGGGCGCGTACTTGCAGTGGGGACTCGATGACATCGAGCTGCGTCGCGTGCAGGCGCGCGTCGCGCAAGGCAGCCAAATAACCAGGCGGCGCGAGTGCATTCACCAAACGGGCCCGCAATCCGCCATGCACTGCCGCCGCTTGCGCGCCGTATTCGAAAGCATGCAGAGCAGATAATCGTCCGTCGCGGCGTAATGGATTGGCCGGGTCACGGTGCGTGTTAGTGATGCAAGTAATCGATCGATCATCCCACTGAGTTACCTCATCCAACAAACACATCAGACCGGAGTGGGGGATCAATGTGCGGATTTCTGCTTTATTAATGCGCATTAGTTGCAATCGCTAAACGTGACAGAAGCGTGTCGTTCCGAGCGGAGCCGACGAACCGCGTAGCGTTATCTTGCGGCGTGATCCTTCGACCCCGCTTGGTTCCGCTCAGGATGACTCCGTTTCAACGCTTCAACTCCTTTAACGCGGCGCAGCCTAATCCCAAAACGGATAAAAGTTAAACCAGTTATAAGGCGCAAGGCGCGTATAATGCTCCAAGCGCTCGGCGTAGCGCTGCATCCAAAGTTGGATCTCCTCAGCCCGACGATCGCGATTCAAGGTGATTTCGTCGGCAAAATGCTCGAAGTAAATTTCGTAACGGTTCTTACCGCGGTAGAGACCATAAAACAAAATCACGGGGCAACGCGTCATCGCGGCAAGCACAATTGGCCCGACTGGGAACGCAGCCGGGCGGCCAAGGAATTGGCAGCGGCTTGTCTTAACATCGCTCGACACGCGGTCACCCAGCGTGCCGACGAAGAACCCGGCATCCAAACTTTCTCTAACTGTCAGTAGTGTATCCGCCCGATCCGGCGCAATTACTGTTCCGGCGATCACTGGATTCAACGCGTCAAGAAAGCCGGTGATATTCTGGTTGTGAGTTGCATCCATCAAAACCTTGAGCGGAAAGTTTCGCTGCATTACGCCCAGAGCTCGCAACACCTCAAAACTGCCCAAGTGCGAGCCCAAAAGAATGCAGCCTTTTCCGCTTTCCATTCGGTGGTGGAGGGCTTCTTTGCCATGAAGCTTCACGTCAAAGCGCTGAAATTCACCGCGCAACAGGTAAACGCGGTCCAGGATTGTCGCCGCGAAGCAATGAAAATGACGAAACACATGCCACCAGTGGGCTGAACAGCCGCGGATTTGCTTCAAGTATTCGTACGAGGTCCGACGGGCTGCGCCTGCAGTAACTACAAAATAAAATGTGATCGGATATAAGAGCAGCCTTGCTGCCCAACGCCCGATGTGCATCGCGATCCAGGCGAGCGATCGCAGCGAGGTCAGCGAGCCGCGTTCCGGCAAGCCGGTCCAACGCGCCGCTTCCGAGTCTTTTGTCTCGAGAACGTCCGAGGTCATTGTTCAGAAACGACGTTTTGTCCGCAAATCGCACCAGTGAAAAAGTGTGGGTAGATCTCACGAATGCGATCGATGTTCGGCACAACTTCGGCGCGCTGAAGGCCTGCGCGAGTCAAAGCGCGCCGCCAATGCTCTGCAGTCAGAAAGCCTGGATTCGGGCGAAGCTCTGGATCTGTCTGGACGTTTGTAAAACTCTCAAGAATCTGAAACATCAGCTCGGGATAGATTGGTTGATTGAAATACGGTCGCAGGCATTCGCCGATTACGAGCCAGCCGTCGCTGGCCAAAGCCTGGCGCGCTTCGTTGAGGCTAAACACGAGATCCTTGGAGATATGCATCACGTTAACGGCGTATACCAAATCGAATTCACCGGGCTTGATACCTTGAGTGTCCCAGGGCGAATCGAGATTGAGCGCACCCCATTCGAACGGAAGATCAGGATATTGCCTTGCGAGTTTGCGTTGGCCACATCGCAGAAAGAACGCGTTCGGTTCTGTCACGAGGTAACGTTCAACCCGTGGCAAAAGTCCGCGCTCATCAAGCACGCGTAGGAGAATTTCGCTGGCGCTACCGGGCCCGGCGCCGACTTCCAAGATCCGAAGCGCGCGCCGACTGGAAATGCGCTCAGCGGCAAGTGCCGCCCCGACCCAGTTATTCACGGCATAGGTTAAATTGTCGTTGTGAAAATAGTTCAGCCACAGCGGCACGCCTTGCGGCCCGAGCAAATTGCGATCAGCGCTTTGCTGGCCATTGGCCACAGCCGGATAAAGGCTCGCGGCGTGGTCCAATAAATCCAACGTCGCCGCATTCGCCGGATCGATTTGCAGGCCTGCTGTGCGCAGGCTCTTGAGATCGGGCTGCGGCAGGGTATTCCGGAGATGGTACAACCGAGTGTTCCCGTCGGTTCGCGCCTCGACGCAGTCGATTTCGACCAAACGTTCCAGAATCCAATGCAAGGCGAACTTGAAAGATGGCTGAAACGAAAGGAGGCCGCACAGGTCGTCGACGGATCGCCATTGGCTGAGGTGATCGATTACGCTCAACCGGCGCGCCAGATCGACAGCTAGTTCGACGCTATAACGCTCCAGCAATTCGATGCTTTGATACAGTCGTTCACTAAACACCGCCGAGGGATATTCTTTCAGGTATTCAGCCAGGCGCGGATCGCTTGGCTCTACCTTAAACGTTTGCGCGTCGGAAAGTGGCGCGTTCACGAAGTCACCTTTGTCCTGGAACAAACTTCAAGCTGGCCTTCAACTATTACACGGCCTTGAATGCGGCAGCAAAAATTGACTTCGCTTGAGTGATCATTGCCCGCGGAAAGGCAGATCGTAAATGGCTGATCGGGCTTTAGTGGTTGCAGAAACTTGACCGTCCGGAACGCGGTAAGCTCACAGGCTTCGCGCCAATCACGCAGCGCCGCAAGAACTTCATCGAGGATCAATACGCCTGGCACGAGAGGGCTGTCCGGAAAATGTCCTGGCAAACTGGGATGATTGGCCGCAATCGCGCGGTGCACCTCAAAGGTCATGTCACCGAAGTTTTCCCCATGCCAGCAGATCCGGCAACTCAACGCATTCCTGCAGGGCCTGTCGTAGTCGTAATCGAATTTGCAGATGTCTGAAAAATTCCGGCTAATTCTTTATCTTAGCTCCGGACCAGCTTTTCCGTTCGTGCGCCGGATGTGCGTTTCCTGCCTACCGCTAGACCAAATCGATCGCAATACGCCGCAAATCGAGCGGCGCTCTCTGCTTCTTGCACTCCAAACTGTGAAAGATCGTACCGATGACGCCTATATCGTTCTTTCGGCTGGCTTGCTAGTGTTCGACGCATGCGTTGCTCGGCGTCCTGAGACAAGGACCAACCGAAGTACGCGTAAATACGTCGCACCACCGCGAGAGGATCCTGACGAATCTCAATATAATTCACGTCGCAAATGCGGTCGTCGGCTAATCGATCTCGTTCTCCCAGGAATCTCTCCAGGGTTTTCGACCAGTAATCAATCGCTTCGAGGCAAACCGTGAGCGGATCGACCGCGTCGCTAAACACGCGCCGAAGGATCGTTATCAAACTCGATACCGAAGCCATGGCATCGAGTGGTGCTCGGTGGGTCTGTACGAAAAGCGCATCCGGGTAGACAGCCAGCAGAGTTGGCAGGGCAAACAT
>QHRI01000010.1 GCA_003221375.1 Verrucomicrobiota bacterium | reverse complement strand
TGAACCGGCTCAAAGACGTGCCCAAGATCCGGTTCAACACGTCGTTCGATCCCAGCCAATCGTGCGCAATAGCAAACGTTCACGTCGACGGCATTAATCCCGAAGCGGTGACCAAATACTTGTTCGACAAACACCACATCTTCACCGTGCCGATCATGCACCAGGAATTCCAGGGTATTCGGATCACGCCCAACGTCTACACCACGCTCAATGAACTGGATCGGTTCTGCGAACAGATGGAGTTGATCGCGAAGAAAGGATTACCTTCCTAGTGGTCGATTTGCGCTTGCGGACAGGTGAGGAAGCCCCGGCGTGGTTGAGAGCGTAAAGCTCCGAGGGAGCCACGCTCCTTTACGGAGTCGTTCGTTGAGAGACAGCTCGCCCGCGTGCGCAAAAGGTTCTGATCTTCGCTAAAGCCACGACGTGACTAGTCGGATTGCAGGTACGGCCGCTCTACAGCTGCGCATCCATTTCGAGGCCTGGCATTGCGAACCCGATCGATTTCAAGTCGATGGCCAGCAAACTTGCTTGCTCTGCCGAGAGTTCGGTCAGCGGTGGGCGCACCCTGGCCCAGTCTGGATCGTTGCCGTAAATGGCAATCGCCTGCTTCAACGCCGCAATCATCGAGGGAAATTTTCTGCTGCTGAACACGTCACGCACGGCATTTAACTGGGCCTGCTCCTGCTCCAATTTCGATTGCCGATTTTCGATTTTCGATTGCTTACAAGCGACGTACAGCTCATAAATCGCCGCCGGGTTCACATTGGCCGTCGCAGAAATAGTGCCCACGCCGCCATTGCGTATGTTGGCGAGTAGGAACGATTCGCTTCCAACAAATATGTCGAAGCCAGAAACCGCCCGTTCGGTCTGGACTGTAAACGCGTCGAGAAAAGTCTTGGTGTTATTCCAATCGCCCGAGCTGTCCTTCATCCCGGCGATCGCGTTTGGATAAGCTTTCAGCAGGCGCTCGACCAACTTTGGCGTGATCCCCACGATCGCCACAGGTGGAATATGGTAGAGATAAATTTTCAGACGCGGATCGCCGACGCGTTGCACCACTTCGCTGAAATAACGATAGAGACCTTCTTCGCTGATATTCTTATAATAAAACGGCGGCAACATCAGCACACCGACGCAACCGTGTTTTACCGCGTGCGACGTCAGCTCGACTGTCTCGGTCATCGAACAGCAACCGGTGCCGGGCATCATCCGCGACGGATCGATGCCGGCCCCGACCAGGACATCGAGCAACGTCATCCGCTCTTTCGCTGACATGGAGTTCGCTTCGCTGTTGGTTCCAAACACGGCCAGCCCGCAGTTCTGTGAAAGTAACCATTGGCAATGCGTGATGAATCGTTCGCGATCAGGCGAAAGATCGGTCTTGAACGGCGTTACAACAGGCGCCAGTACGCCGCGGGTGCGTGAAGTCGGCGACGAACTCTTGGTTTCCGGCATCGCTACGACTGTAGTGGCAACCGTGCCGGCTGCGAGCAGCCGGCATTACAACGGGGTCGTTTCAGCATAGAGACGTATCCAAACTACGGGGATGACAAATGCGAAACACCTCATTTCGTTGCTCCGCCTGGTGAAAGTATTCGTCCGTACTCGGAAGTCTTGCCGCGCATCTCGAAATAGTAGTATGCGTGAAGAGCAACGTCGCTAATGGCGCGCTCGGCGGCTTTCTCATCGCGATCGTAAGCGGTCATCACACTGACGATAAACGGCCTGTTTTGCACAAAGACAATACCGCAATCATTTCGTACTCCTTCTAATTCTCCCGGTTTGTTGGCTACCTGGATGTTCTCCGAAAGATATCGCGGAATGTAACTCTCCTTCTTGGTTGATAACTGCTTGATAAGCTCCGCTGTAGCTTGCTTGTTTAACACCATTTCTTTGTAAATCGCTTCCAAGAGGCGAGCCATTTCCTGCGGCGTAGCGACATTTTCATCGCCGCGTCGCGCGGCTGCGGTGTCCATCATTTTCCGCCGCAGCAATGTCTTCGAAAACCCAAGGCCACGCAGCATCGTGTTCACGTTATCCTTGCCCACCCGATCGATCAGAATATTGGTGGCGGCGTTGTCGCTTACAGCAATCATGAATTGAGCCAGGTCGCGGTTGGTAACTCGCGTCACACCAGGAGTAAGACCAGCCATGATCCGGCTGTCCTCGACCAAATCCTTTGGATCAAATGTGTAAAGGTCATCCAACTTCGCCCTCTCTTTCGTTCCTGAACGCGCTTCCTGGTCTTGACGATATAATTCCAGAAGGATCGCGATTTTTATTGAGCTGGCGGTGGGAAAAATGCGATCGGCGTTGCGCAAAAGAATCCTGTCGTCCTTTTTCCAGAGCAAATCGCTGCCCCTGTCACTCCTAACAGTTTCACGTTTTTCCTCAGCGAGAGAATTCGTAGCCAGCGCCAGAACAGCAAGGAATGCGATCAGCTTTAGTATTTGATGTCTAAGGTTAGGATCGGACCGGCTACGGAAAGTTTCTTGACGGCGATTTGCGATCTTTGAAAATCTCAGGCTTGTCATTTTCGGCAATTCATCTCATGAAAAGACTGTTCCTCGCAATTCTTTTGCTAACGCCACTAGTGCCGTGCCCCGCGCAACAATCCAGCGGCACGCTTGCCGGCTTTCTAGCCAAACAAGGTCTTGGCGGCGCGAAGCTGGAACGGCGCGCTGGCAATCACCTGTTTGTTCCTGTTTCCATTAACAATCGGCGGGCTGCACTAATGATCGATACGGGATCGCCTAACACCGTCATCGACGCCAATAGCGTGAATACGTTCGGCCTCACCGTGGACAAGACCGACTCAAATGTCGGGGGTTTGTTTGGCCGCACCTGGGAGCGCTTTGGCACTAGTAAGGTAAAAAGCATTGCCATGGGCAATTGCACGGTCACGAATGTGCCGGTGGCCATCGCAGATTTTTCAAGTTTCAACCGAGACCGCAGCGGTCCCGCTACCGGATCGCATATTTCAGATTCGAAATCCGCCGCGCATATCAATGGTCTCCTCGGAGCGGACGAGATGCTCAAGTTCGGGATGATCGTCGATTGCACTCGGCAGATGCTTTATGTGAATCCGAACGGACGGAGTCCCGCTGTGAGCCAGGGACTCGCAAGTTATCTGGGTAGTCGCGGATTCACACGAGTTCCGATGCGGCTAAACGCAAACCATCACTTCGACGTTGAAGGAGCGATGAACGGACATTCTACGCGGTTTATCGTGGACACTGGATCTGCAAATACGCTCATAGATACGCAGGTTGCGGTGAAATCCGGAACAGATGTGACCGCTCTCGCAGGGTATGGCGCAGATGGAGCTGGTGGATTGGTCGAAGGGGTAAATCGCACTGCCGTCAAGGATCTGGCGATCGGCAATTTCAAACTCGCAAACGCCGAAGTAGTGGTGGCCCATGTATCGAAGGACATCCTGCTCTCGAATTCTGCAGCCGAATCAAATGCGGGCGTTCTGGGTGAAGAATATCTCTCATCAAATTTCGCTGTCATCGAAGTCGGTGGGATGGCGCTTTATCTGCGGCATCCCGATTCGCGCTAAGCAGTTCGATTGTCACTCGAACAGTTATTGAGCGCCGAACCCTCAAACTAAGTTTTTGCCGCTCTCGCGTGACTGTCATCAAGACGCGCTTGAGGAAAACAGCTCACTAAGTTCCACCCGCGCCCATTTGGCGAAACCTTGAGCAAACAGCTTCGGATTACTGGAATGCAGTTTAAAACCCGGGATCAAACATCGGTGCGCGCGGTTCATTTTACCCAGCATTCGACGTTTCCGCCGACGTCGCGCAATCTTCGCAAAACGGCGGTTATAAGTTCGCATAAAACGAAAAATCGGGCCGACCCCTGTACTTGAAAATGGTGGAACCAGCAGAGCGTTCTCGCCGTACCTGAATATTCGGGATACTACGCCCAAATAATAAAGGCAAAGATCGAAGATCAGAGCAATGGTCATTAAATCGAATTCGCCCATGTATTCGTACTTGTCCTTGTAAACAGCCTCGAACCAGCAACGATGAGATTTTGCCAAATCGCGATTGTGTCTCTCAACTAACGCATTCATCGCTTCACCTCTTCGCTGCGCGCTGATGAGCGCTGCGGCACCTGATGTGGTAAATGAGATCCAATCCATACCTGGGCTGTAAAATGGATCCATGAACGCAGCCGCATCGCCAACCAGAACAAAGCCGTCCCCAGCAAATCTGGTACTGTAGTAAGCAAGATTTTTTCTCCAGTGGACGTCTTCCTCGTTAAATTGCGCGTCACTGAGAATTTCGCGCGCCACTGGATGCTGCATCAGAAAAGCCTTGAGCCGTTCGCCGAGTTTTCCGCCATCCTGGGGCCAATCGACGAGTCTTTGATCAAAAACGACGCCTACGCTTACGTCCCCGCCTTTTAGTGGAATCCACCAACTCCACCAGCCGTCGCCGATCACATGGTTGGTGGCTGTGTTACGTGTCGCATAAACTGCGCGCGACCACGAGGGATATTTCTCGGCTAGCTCGCGGCTGTCCCAGTCCTTGACGCCTTTCCATCTCGCCCAGGCCGCTGCAGTCGGATGTTCGGTATTGTTTTTCCACCAACCTTCCTTGCGCGCGAGAATCGCAGCTACACCCGATGCATCGACAATCCAGCGTGAGCGAACCGTCCTGGTACCGTCGCCGTTACGAAATGTAACAGTTTGTTCTTTTCCGGGCTGGAGTCGCACATCGATTATTGTCGCCGGACGCAGAATCTCGGCACCAGCCGCGCCGGCTCGCCGCAGCACCTCTTCATCAAACGCGGCACGATCCAGTTGATACGACGGCACACGTACTTGGTAAAGCGGCCCGAGTTCGCTCGCTTCAGCGAGCGTTTTTACTTCGCCGTTTGTAAACCAAAACCGCAATCCCTGCTTTGCGAGATGCGACTCATTGAGATATTGCGTCAACCCGAGCACCCGGCCCATGAAATAGGCGCTGACCTCGACGGTCGCTTCGCCAACCCGCCGCGAAAGCTTCATAGATTTTTCCAAAATCAATATGCGAATTCCAGGATTTTGCCGCAATAGGAGTGTGGCAGTCGCTGCCCCGGAAAGGGCACCTCCCATGATTACGACATCATAAGAGTCCGTATGGTCGGATTCAGGCAGCGTTATATTGGCTTCCATTTACAAATATGTAGTTTTCTGGGCGCGCCCTTGTCAGGTCAAGTGCGCAATTGATTACCAACCGCGTCGCAGAGTCCGTGAGAAAGCAATGTTGACCTTGTCCGACTCAGGCTCGTTCCGCTAACATCTAGGCCACATAGGTTTCGTTCATGAACAACGTGCATCTTGCTGTCCAGTTTTTCATTCAACTTGCCGTTATTCTTCTATTCTGCCGACTGGTCGGTGCGATTGCCTTGCGCCTCGGCCAGCCGCAAGTCGTCGCGGAAATGCTCGCCGGCGTTCTTCTCGGACCATCGCTGTTTGGTTTGCTCTGGCCAGACGCGCAGCATTGGCTTTTCCCGTGGGACAGCAGTCAGAAAATGCGGGACACCCAGAGTTACTTGTTTCCGGCGTCACAACTAGGTCTCGCGCTTTACATGTTTGTGGTTGGAATGGAATTCCGTGTCGACATCGTGCGCCGGAAATTGACAAGTTCGATCGCTGTGTCGGTGGCCGGAATGCTGACACCGTTCGTATTGGGCGCCGGCCTTGCTTGGATTCTATTTGATCACACGGCGCTTTTTCCGAGGACGACTTCGCGCTCGGAGGCAATGCTCTTCCTAGGCGCGTCCATGTGCATCACCGCCTTTCCGATGCTCGCCCGAATCATTCATTTCAAAAAACTTGCTGGCACAACCATGGGAACTGTGGCGTTGGGTGCAGGGGCGATCGACGACGCAACGGCGTGGTGCCTCCTTGCAGTGGTCATTGCCAGTTTCGAGAAAAATTGGAGCCACGCTGTGGTGAACATTGCCGGTGGCGTCGCTTACGTGGCTGTTACGCTACTAATCGTGCGTCCGGTGCTGCTTCGGGCCAAAGTTTGGTTCGCAAAAAACGGAACACTCACCGAAGCCGGCTTTGTTGTGGGACTTGCGCTCATGGCTTTGGGCGCATGGTTCACCGACCTCATCGGCTTGCACGCAGTATTCGGCGCGTTCGTCATGGGCGCGGCGATGCCACGCGGGGTCGTTGTGCGCGATCTGATTGGCCGCATTCAGCCGCTTACGGTTGCGCTGCTGCTCCCGCTGTTTTTCACGTACTCGGGTTTGAATACGAAAATCGGTTTGCTGAACACGGGTTTCCTTTGGGCCATGTGTGGCGCGGTGTTGATCGCCGCTGTCCTGGGCAAAGGCGTCGCGTGCTGGCTAGCGGCGCGGGCCACTGGCATTCCTAATCGCGAAGCGCTCGGTATCGGCACGCTGATGAATGCACGTGGATTGATGGAACTGATTGTTATTAACATCGGGCTGCAGCGCGGAATCATATCAGAGGGACTTTTCGCCACGCTGGTGATCATGGCTGTCGTCACCACGCTCATGGCTTCACCGCTCTTCGAACGCCTCGTGGGAAGTGGAACATATCGAGCCATGTCCGAGCCGGAAGCTGAAGAAGCACCTGAACCCGGGCTGGTCTACTGACCGTTGCCGTTGGCCGCCGGTGGAACTCGCGATGGGTCAGACACCAGACGCAACCGGATCTTTGGAGCGGGCTTCGATCGGGTAACCAGCATCTCGGTCGCGTCGAAAAACGCGGCGCGCTATGTTGAGCCTCTTCTGGATCCAGATGATACCGAAGAACAACTCGTTTAGAAATCGGGTCCACAAGCTCGAGTTCCACTTGCCAGCAAGCACAGTGGTCACTGATCGAAAGATAAGTTTTGGTGGTTCCGGGCTGAAAAAGACATCGCGAAACTGTGGTGTGTAGAATCCCACAACAAACCGGCGAAACCTCTCGAATCGTTTGCGCTGGCGACGAGAAAACGCTGCGAAGCTTGAAGCTGAGAAGTCATTCCTTCCAAAAGCGCGGTGAAGCTCGGCTGCGGCTTCTATACCTGATTCCATAGCGATTGAGACACCGGTCGAAAACACAGGATCGAGAAACGATCCCGCGTCTCCTGCCAGGATCCAGCGATCGCCAGCGTACGCCGAAGCACTGTACGAGAAATCCTTCTCGACGCGTACCGCCCACTCGCGCCGCGCCTCGCGCATTAACTCGGCGACAATCGGCGTATCGGAAATTGTACGATTAAGCGCTTCCTCGGCTGAATCGCCGTTCGCCAGTCTGCGGTAAAGGTCCTTTGGTAGCACGACGCCGACGCTTGTTAAGTCCTTTGAAATCGGAATGAGCCAAAACCAGCCGGCGTCGTTGCGTGCAATCAGTCGGATATCGTCTGGTCGCGGTCCTTCCAGTCGCGGGACGTTAGTGTAGTGGGAGTATATTGCTATGTTAGCGAGGCGCGGCTCCTCGGTTCGCAAATCGAATTTTCGAGCGAGCAACCCCCCGCGGCCAGTGGCGTCAACTAGCGCCCGCACCTGCATGCGCGAGGTTGCCCCGTCGACGCGTGATGCCACGTCGAGGATGGCCGCATCTGGAGTAAACTCGCACCCGGTTACATTGCATGCTTCTCGAACGTCGACACCCACTTTGCGAGCACGCTCGAGCAGAATGCGATCAAATTCCTGGCGACACACCTGGTACGTCTGAGCCTTCGTGACCTCGCGAACGTTGGTAAAGTCAACGTATCGGCCGCTCTGACCATCATGCGTGTAGAGGCGCGCACCCCATTTCTCCGGAAAACCTGCTGATTCGATCTGTTTCGCCACGCCCAGAGCCGCGAACGCGTCGTTCGCGGTCGACAGCAACGATTCACCGATATGGAATCGTGGGAATGTCTCACGCTCGAAGAGAACAACGGAGTGACCGTGCTGTCGTAGTGAAATCGCCGACGACGAGCCAGCGGGCCCGCCACCGACCACAGCGAAATCAAAGTCATACTGAAAGTCGGTCCCAATCATCACATCGCTAGAGTATCATTACGTCGAACAGGGGGCAGGCAATTTCTTTAAGCGTTGTCATGAGGACGAGCTTGCGCCGTGAAACGGTCTGACAAAACGGTGGTCGCCGCAATCAGTGCAGGTCTCCGACGAACCGCGTAACATCGAAAGTAGCGAGCCTGAACGGTTCATCCGGGCCCGCCTGAACTGCGGCGATCAGTAAGGTTCTGCCGTCCTTCCCCGGTGGAAACCACTTCGGGTGCTGAACATTCCAAGCGCAATCCGTGATTTGCTTTGCCGGCCTCGCACCGTTCGCGTCTTGAATGAAGATGGCGTAGGTCTGACCGCTGATGTCATTACAGATTCGATTGGACTCAAAGGCAAACCATTCGCCGTCAGGTGACCACCAGCCGGCACGCGCTTGAAATTTTTGCAGGAACGCCGGGCCATTCGGTGCCTGGCGGTCCAGCGGTGCAACCGTTGGCGGCGTCGTCGATCTGTTCGTCACCCAAACGTAGTTGAGGTCCTGATTGTAGTAGTTGCTGTCCCCAATGAATTGGCCGGCGAACGCGATCAGGTTGGGATTTGTTTGGTTCACGCTCACGAACCCTGCCCAGACAGCGTCATTTGCCAGCGGCGAAACGATGACTGCCCCGGTGGTGGCACCGATCTCGGCAGTAACTTGTGATCCACCGACGTCAACCGCGAGATGCTCGCAGTCCGGATACCAGGAGGGATAAATCATTCCAGCTGTGTTTGGAAGCGGGACCGGTTGGCCGTCAGCGTCGACGCGATAAATGCCGTCATTATTGCTGAACGCAATCGGACCACTTGTCAGCTGTCCTCCGGACCTGTCCCAGCACCAATCGGGGCGGGTCGAGGCGAAGTTTACAAAAGACTGAACGTGGCCCGTTGCGAGATCTAAACTTTATAGCTTGATATCGTTCGGTGACGCGGTCGGGCGTCTCTCGAAGATTACTTGGGTTCCCTCTGCATTAACGACGG
>QHRI01000009.1 GCA_003221375.1 Verrucomicrobiota bacterium | reverse complement strand
TTCGATTTCTTTTTCAAAATCCTTCCACAGCGCCTCTCCGCGAGCCTGCAAATTGTCGGCAGAATTCCTAAACTCCTCAAAAATTTCGTTCAAGACGGTGGTTCGATGAGGTAATGCCGACTTGAAATTAGAATGCGATAAACGGATCAGTTATCACTAGGCGGATGGGAACGTTGTCGATCTGCGCTGGCACCTGCGGATTCGCGGAGCTTGTGTTATCCACATAAACAACTATCGCCGGTACAGAATTATCCTCGAGCACTCCGAGGCCAACGCCCAACACTCCTAGTCGAGACATTAAGTCGTGACGATTCTGTTCCAATACTCTGCTTGCATCGTCGAGCGCTTCTTGTGGGAGTTGCATCTGCTGCGCTTCAAATTCCTCCATAGGGGAAGCAGGGCAAGCGCTGCCGACGAAGCTGACGGAAGTGCCAAGCACTCCACCTAACTTGTTAAGGACTTCACGGATTGGATTACCGATGGTCGTTGAACTGCTCCCGGCAAAGAGAAGCGCCACCGGCCGATGGCAGGCAGCATTGCTGGTTACAATGAGCGAGCCAGAATCACCGCCCGCGCTAAAGCTGTTACTGTTGATGACAACCTGATCTGCATAACTAATTGTATATATTCTGCCTGAGCCGCAGCGGATCTGATACTGCACATTCACGCTCGTGTGGATCGAACCGATTGTTCCCGTCGTCGTTCCTGTCGTGCGTCCGCTTTTTTCTACCGCCAGTCCAATCGCTGGAGCTTTAACATTGCTGCTGATCGTGCCGATTCCCTCAATAAAACCGGTAGAGTCCATCTTACCAGAGCGTAGGCCAGCAAGCGCGCAATCGACGTTGTTACCAAGCGGGACTGCCGCTGTATAGTCCGCAACGATTGCCGCCGGTTGGCAACCATTATCTATGAGACCTGGCTGTGAAATATTTTCCCCCGTCGTGGCCCGATCCTGACGCGCGAGCACGTGATTGTTGCTGAGCACGTATTGCGTGCCTCCGGCCGTGACTAATGATCCGAGTGTGCCGCTGCAACAGAAACTTTGAGTAATATCCTTAACGTTGCCGCCCGAGACACCAAAATGATGATTTCTGGTCTGATATGGATTTTGAGCCTGCGTCAGCAGCGGCGTGCAGACGAAAACCGTCGTGAAAATGAAAGCTACCCAAGATATTTTGATTTTGATCATAATGGTTTGCTTTTACTTAAACTACGTGGGAAAGATCAAGAATTTTTATCAGGCGTCAAAAGCCATCCAGCTCTGCTGAGATTGTCCGCGACGATCTCCCAGTACTTCACGCGGCGGATTCTGTCTGTCTTTGCTCTCCACACCCCAATTCCAAAATGATTTGAACCTTACAAACGGTTTGTCACGGGGATTCGGGACGGTGATCCGCTATATCTCAACGGCCGGGATGCCTTAAGTAGCAGTTGTAAGATCGAATGCTAAGGTATAACCGCCAGCGTCAGGTCGTTGCCGTCGCCGCCGTCGTAGTTGACTTGGTAAGTGTTGCCGTTGGCGGTAAACATCGAGCCGTTGAGAAGATTACTGAATGTGCCCGCAATCGGCGTTGCCGCAGTATTGTTGATCACTGTGAAAACTGTGCCCGGTATAAGCGTGCCACTTCCAAGATCGGCAAAGGAAAATTGTGCGCCGGTGTTGATGGTCACGCCGTTGGCGATCACCTCATCGGCCGTGGGACTGCTGCTGTTCACCTCGACTTCGTAGGTCGCGTCGGAGTTGAACGTCAGCGCGCTCTGGATGCTAAGCGCGCCAGGACTATCAACCCCATTTAAGTACCCCGGTGATAGAACCGCTCCACGGCCAGTTCCTGTTCCAACGGTCACTGCACCCGCAATCGTGCCTTTGCCCCCGAGCCTGCCGCCGTTGACCTGCACAGGGCCGCTGCCCGTTCCGGAGCCGCCTAAGTTATTGATGATAAGTTTGCCTCGTTTAATAGTGGTACCTCCTGTGTAGGTATTCCTATGGCTAAGAGCCAGCTTACCCGTCCCAATTTTGGTCAGGGAACCGCCGATCCCGCCAATTATGCCGCCGTCTTGGATCACCCCGGAAAAATTTGTGCTCAGGTTGTTGCTGCCTACGGTCAGATTCCTGTCTCCGAGAAAAACATTCCCAGTGCCTTCGATGGAGCCGGTGGCGACACCCGGAGCGTTATGGCCGCTGATATCCAGGAAGCCGTTGCCGAAGAGCTCCATCCGCGCCGTTCCGCCCGTGGTTTTATAAAAAAAGTAAATCAGACCGCCACCGCCTCCACCCGTGCCGCCGTTGGCGATCAGGGTCGCGCTGCCCGCGGTCGAAGTGTCCTCGAATATCGTGGCGCCGCCGTAGGCACCCCCGATCATACCACCTTTGTTCGTAAAGGTGCCATTGCCCGCGGTCGCGGTCCTTAAGAATACCGTGGCGCCGCCGCCCGCACCGTCGGATGTGCCACCGTTGTTAATGAAGGTGCCATTGGCCGCCGTCGACATATCGAAGAATTGCGTGACGCCGCTGTTTGCGCCGTTCAACCCGCCGTCCTCGTTGGTGAAGAGGCTGGTACCGGCGCTCGAGGTGTTAAAAAAAAATGTTACGCCACCGATCGAGCCGCTGTTATTGGTAAAAGAAGTCAAGTTCCCCGCCGTGGCGTTATTGAAAAAATGTATCTCTCCGGAGAAGCCGGCTTGATCAGCTGTAGTCACAAAGTTCTGCGTGATCCCTGAATTATTCGTGATCCCCACGCCGCTGATGGTCAACTCCGTCCGCGGGCGGACGCTGATGGAGAACGCGCTGGCGCCCGCGTTGAATACAACACCGTTCACCGTAACAGCCGAGAGGGAGATGCCGGTTGTATTGGAAAGGGCAAACGTTGCGGTGTCGGCCGGATCGTTGGGCACAGCCGCTGGCGTCCAGTTACTCGCGGTGTTCCAGTCCCCGGAGCCGGGGTTCGTCTTCCATGTCGCGCTGTCGGCAAACGTGCTGCTCGTGATTGAAAGCAGGAGCAACAACATCGCTACCGTCACAAATAATAATGGCAATGTTAAGCCCGGACGCCGAGAAGGCACTCCGAGCGAGATTGATGAGGAGAGGAGCACAGAAGTTTTCATAATTGAGTCCTTTCAGATGATCGGAACCTCTCCTAGAAGACGTCGGCGCAGACCTCCCAGCGCAGCGACCGGCAGGATCTGGTGTGGGGCTGTAACTAACCAGATTCTGCTCGCACGAGGCTTCGCCAATCAAGATAAAAAACGCGAGGTACTGGAAAACATTCCCATCCACGTTGCCACCAGAAAATGCTCGTCGGCTACCATTACGACGCGCTGATAATGAACCCCGCATCGGCTGAACGCGTTAACGAGCAGGCTACTGCCATCGACGCTGGGCACTGAACTGGGCTGTGTAATCAAAAAGGGCTGCGACCACGCCGCTCCTTGCAAGCGAAAGAATAAAGAAGGGAAGCGACTGCCGTGCCGTCGCCCAGCCACTCGCCTTCATGAATGTTCAAAAGTCATCCAATCGGAGTCTTGGTTCTGAATCAGTTCGGATTGTTCGTGGTGATTTGTTGAGTGCCGATACGTGAATAACCTTGTGGTAGACCAAGCTGAATTCTGGAAAATGGTCGAGGCGACCAAGCCAGCGAATCTTCCTGCTCTTTCGGATGAAGAACTCCGGGATTGTCAGAACTATTTTTTGGAAACGCTTAACTCAACGCTTCCTGCGTTTGAGAGCGTAACTGCATCGCTGCGACTGATTCTGCTGCGCGGTGAGATCGACTTAAGGCATAGCGATGCTCGGCACCGGCAAACCCAGCGCCTCGCACGCTGGGCCATTCGAGTTGGAATTCTTTCTGCCGTTGTTATTCTTGCCGCAGTTGTTGCAATCGTGTTGGGACTCGCAAACAGGCCGACAACAGGCCATGTGCCCGTTGCTGCTACAGAAGCTGCAACAGAAACTCAGGCCCTAATTCCGCCAAACCCTGCCGCATTACCAACGGCTACACCAACACCTGCAACGTTAGCGACGATCACGCCCGCGCCGACAGCTTCGCCGACGCCGTCTGTCGTGAGTACCCGAACACCGTCAACACAGAAAAAGAAAACGCGACGTACCCAGCGTAAGCGCCAGATACCGAAACCTGGTTTTTTGCATCAACTGCTTAATCCGGAGTAAGCAGATAGCGCTGGTGTTTGATCTGACAGGCTTGCATACACAATTCGGAGCTCTGTTACTGATACCCGAATCTCCCAGGTGAAATCTACCGTGGGAATCAAATCCCCGACTCGCGCGCGCCGAGTTCTTCAGTTGAGACGAGCGTTCGGTCATTTGATTTTTGAGGCGCCTCCTTGCGTTTACGAAGCCACGTTACATTTTTGCGTATTACGCGGCCTCCTTTTACAAGCGGACGCGTCTTTCCGAGTTTGGGATCAAACACGCTAACGTCGGCAGGGAGTGCCGCCAGAAATTCACAGAATTCTGGCACTCCGTTGTATTTGAATGCTACCTCACGCACCGCCTTCGCGGTAAGCGGGCGGCGAGTATTTTCCGTTCGGGGATCATGATCCTGAGCGGCCATCAGTGAGGATGACGATTCGCGATACGGAAAAGGAGCAGGCGTAGGCAACACTGATGATTCGGATATGGTCGGCGGCGGCGCCGGAACTTGCATCGGTGTCTCATACGGATAGGGACCAGGGACTTTGATAGTCGGGACTGCCGGTTCAACTTTTTCGACGGGGAAAGCAAGCAGGATCAGTAGTCCTCCGGCGATTCCGATAATTCCGGTTAATGTTGTGGCATGGAGTCTTTTCATATTGGAGCAATGGCTGCGTTTGCAAAAATGGTGTGATTACCCGGTGACTTTCAAATTGCCCCGAATTACACACCCCGCAGAGGACTAGAGAGCGCGCTAACTAGAATCGATCATTCATATCAGTCAACCCATAATCTGTGTTCATTGCTACGGAAATTTGCGATTGTCGCGTCATCGCTACGCAGAAATTCATCCGGCGCTCGACAACTGAGAAAGACTGTGCGAAACAGAACGCTTTCCAACCCGGGAGAAAAACTTTTCAGATGGTGCATGGTGCGTGGAGAGACTCCATGACCGCCCTTTTCAAGATTTTGTGGCGCATGAAACACACCGTCTGAGCCCCCTGGGAGTTCGACCATGGTGCGGCGGAATCGCTAACAACCGTTAACCTGCCTCAAGAGGACCGGTCTCGTTGCCGGCGTC
>QHRI01000008.1 GCA_003221375.1 Verrucomicrobiota bacterium | reverse complement strand
AATCCCGTGGGACGGATGATCTGCTCGACTACGAGCGGTGCGCCTGGCGTGTGCACATCAAATTTTTCTGGCGGTTCATCCGTACGCGAGACTGGTACGGCGCGCTCGCCGAACGCGCCGACTGCCGGCCCCGGCGCGCCCGACAGTCGCGCTCTACCAGCAACCTCGAAAGGCACAAGTTCCGCGTCGCCGATTCGCTGCCGTTTATGCGGGAAGTATCCTTTGTTTCCAACCACGCTGTTTTGAATTTCAAATTCTGCCGGAGTCGCGCTCACGTAAACGGTCTGGTTCGTCAGCTTCATGAACTCGTCGAAATTGAGCGGCCGATTATCGAGCGCGCTGGGCAGGCGAAACCCATAATTGACGAGCACCGTTTTGCGCGAGCGATCGCCTTCATACATCCCACCGATCTGTGGGATCGTGGCGTGCGATTCATCGATGACTACCAGGAAATCTTTCGGAAAAAAGTCGATGATCGTGTACGGCTTCGAACCCGGCGGCCGCCCAGAGAGATGGCGCGAGTAATTTTCGATCCCGTTACAGAACCCCATTTCCTGCAACATTTCCAAATCGTATTCAGTGCGCATTCGCAGGCGTTGCGCTTCCAAAAGTTTGTTTTGCGACTCTAGTTCGATGATTCGCTCTTCCAGTTCGTCACGGATCGTGCGCAACGCGCGATTGAGTTTGTCCGCCGGTGTCACGAATTGTTTCGCCGGAAAAAATGTCACCACACTTAGTGATTCGTGCGCGTGCCCGGTCAAAGGATCAAACCGCGTAATCGCCTCGATTTCGTCGCCGAAGAACTCGATCCGGATGCCTTCTTCATCGGCGGAGCCGGGATAAACTTCCACGACGTCGCCCCGGACACGGAACCTGCCGCGTGCGAAGTTGACGTCGTTGCGTTCGTACAACATGTCGATCAGACGACCGAGCACGGCTTCGCGCGAGGTGTGCTGTCCACGTTTCACGGTGAGCAGCATCTCTAAATAATCCTCCGGCGAAGTGATGCCGTAGATGCAGGACACACTGGCTACGACGATGGTGTCGCGACGCGAAAGCAACGCGCTGGTCGCCGCAAGCCGTAACCGCTCGATTTCTTCATTGATAGAGGAATCCTTCTCGATGTAGGTATCGGAGCGGGGGATATAAGCCTCCGGCTGGTAATAATCGAAATAGCTGACGAAATATTCGACTGCATTCTGCGGGAAGAATTGCTTGAACTCGGAGTAAAGCTGCGCAGCGAGTGTTTTATTGTGCGAAATAACAAGCGTAGGCCGGTCCAGCTCCTGAACCAGGTTTGCTATCGTGAAAGTCTTGCCCGAACCGGTAACGCCCAGCAGCGTCTGGTGACGGTTTCCAGATTCAACGGACTTAATCAGCTTGCCAATTGCCTGGCCCTGGTCTCCGCGCGGTTTGTAGTTCGATTCGAGCTGAAACGGCATTCAGCAATCTAGCAGCGACTGTTGATAATTCCCAGTGGTCGTCTGGCGACGGTGAGCTTTAAGCGCTCCAGATTTGTCCCAACACCCTGCGGAAATTCCCGCCAAGGATCAATTCGATGTCCGCGTCCGAGTAACCCCCGGCGAATTAGGCCGTCGGTGATATCAAACATGCGCTTGTAGTGATTTACTCCATCGGTGTCCATTTTATCGTGAAAGGCGTAACTGGATTTGTAGAGGCCCTTAACCATTTTTGTAATTCAGGATTAAGTGCGCGGCAATTTGAGTGGTGATTTGCCGTATGCAATGGGATTGTTGACAGAAAACCAGCTTTCTGGGAATATGGCTAAATGAAGACAACGCTCGATTTGCCGGACGATTTGATGCGCGCCGTGAAAATCCGCGCCGTGCATGAACAAAAAAAACTGAAGGACACGATCGCGGAGTTGCTGCGTAAAGGGATTGCTGCGAGTAAGACTCGACCGGCAAAAGCGCCGAAACCAGTAAAACTGCGCGGCGGATTTATGCCAACGACGGAAGACATCGAGGCGGCAATCGCGTGGGGGCGGGAGTGATCGCGTAGTTCGCATGCTTCTTGTAGACACGAACATCATTGCGCCGCTGTACGTGCGGAGCGCGCGTAGCCAGCCGGTAGCAAAGCTGTTCGCGCGCGACGCCGTCTGGCGAACTGAACCTCTCGCGCTGATCGAATTAAGCAATGTGCTGATTGCGTACGAGCGGGCGCGCTATATCACCGCGGCGACTGCGCGCGACTGCCTGAATCGCGCAGCCGCGTTTCTCCAGCCGCACTTGTTTCGTGTGAGCCATCAAGCGGCGCTGGATGCCGCGCTTCGCTATCGCACAACTGCGTATGATGCACGTTTTCTGGCGTTGGCCCGGCAACTCGGTGTTCGGCTCGTGACTGAAGATGCGAAATTGCGCGCTGCTGCGCCCGCCTTGACGCAGTCGTTAGCGGAGGCATTGGCAACGGCGTGACGCATAGTAGAAGGGCGCCGCAGAAACCGGTTACGAATTTCACAAACTGCTTGGCAGGTTAAACCATATGTCCACAAACGTCGGGCCCGGTGTGCGGCTGGAGATCGGTCATGTCTTGTTTATAGACTTGGTCGGCTACTCAAAGCTGCTCCTGGATGAGCAGCGCGAGCACCTGCAATGCCTGACCGACATCGTCCTCAACACCGAGCAAGTTCGCGCTGCGGAAGGGGCCGATAAACTCATTCGACTCCCCACTGGGGACGGAATGGCGCTGGTGTTTTTCAACAGTCCCGAGGCGCCGGTGCGATGCGCAATCGAGATCGGTAAGGGCCTAAAGCAAAATCCTCATTTGAAGCTTCGAATGGGGATTCACAGCGGACCGGTCAACGAAGTTCGGGACGTAAATGGTCGAGCAAATGTTGCAGGAGCAGGAATTAATATTGCGCAGCGGGTAATGGATTGCGGTGACGCAGGCCACATCCTCCTTTCCAAGCGTGTCGCCGAAGACCTGGCGCACTCTCGCCAATGGCGCACATATCTACATGATCTGGGCGAGTGCGCCGTAAAGCATGGTGTTCCCATCTTCATCGTGAATCTCTACACGGATGAAATCGGGAACGGGCAATTGCCGGAGAAGGTTAAACAATGGCAATCGGAGCAAGCCAGGCAGGCAGCAAGTAGTTCATCAATCCCTCCACGCAAATATGTCTTGATCGCAGCCGCTGCTCTCTTGATTGCCGTCGCCAGCTTTGGCGTTTGGCTCTATTTCAAGCAATCGGAAGTAACGTCGCTTGTACTGGAGAAAACCATCGCGGTATTGCCCTTCCAAAACTTTAGCCCTGACAAAGACAACGCATTTTTCGCGGACGGCGTTCAGGACGACATCCTCACCAGTCTGGCAAAGATCAAAGATCTCAGGGTCATCAGCCGTTCGTCTGTGATGAAGTTTCGCGATGTCGCCGAGCAAAACCTGCGCCAGATCGGCAAAACACTCGGTGTAGCGAATGTCCTCGAAGGCAGCGTTCGGCGGGAAGGTGATCGGGTAGTGGTCAACGTGCAATTGATCAATGCGCAGAACGCCCGGCAAATCTGGGCGAACCGTTACGACCGCACTCTGGCTGATTCGCTGGGACTGCAAGGCGAGTTGGCCAGTGAAATCGCCGACGCTCTGCGCGCGACGCTAAGTACGGATGAGCAAGCGCGAGTAACAGCCAAACCGACGCAGAATCCGGATGCATATGTGTTTTACTTGCGGGCGAATCAAATCTCCCGAAATCCCGACACGCTGCTGGAGGATTACAAGACCGCAGAACAACTTTACATGCAGGCAATCGCGCTCGACCCGAACTTTGCGCTTGCCCACGCGCGGCTCGCATCAGTTTGCGCTGAGATTTTCCATTATTACCAGCCGACTGAGGATTGGAAAAACAAAGCTCGTACGGAGGCTCAAATTGCTCTGCGTCTCCAACCCAACCTCGCAGAAGCGCATTTTGCTCTGGGTCAATGCATCTACTGGATGGATCAGGATTACGACCGCGCTCTTGAACAATTCGATGTCGCTGCCCGTCTAGCGCCCAGTAACGGGGATATTGGCCGCTTGATCGCGGCAATAAAACGCCGGCAAGGTAAATGGGGACAATCACTCGAAGAGTACGAACGGGTTGCGAAGTTGGATCCGCAAAATCCAAATACTATCCGGGAACTGATCTTTACAAACACGGCGATGCGTCGTTGGCCGGAAGCTGCAGACACCAGTGCATTGAAGTCGTTGTTGAATCAGGTGCCTCCCGGAGTGGATCCTGATGGTGGGGTCACGGCGGTGCGGTGGGAAGTCGCAATGCTGGATCGAGATTACGCGGCGGCCAGGCGCGCGATCGGTGCATCAACTGCCAAGGAACTCTCATACACGGGCGAAGGATCAACGCCGCGAAGTTTCTTTGAAGGCTCCATCGCTTTGGCCAAAGGTGATGCGGTAGGAGCGCAAAAACATTTCAAAGAGGCAGCGCCTATTCTGGAAAACGCCGTCAAAGAGGCGCCTTTGAGCGCTATCCGGCATGCGAATCTGGGTTGGCTGTACGCGTTCATGGGACGCAAAGAGGACGCGATCCGAGAAGGGCGCCAGGCGGTCGAAATGAAGCCGGAATCTAAAGATGCCGTCGACGGCGTCATTGTGAATTGCTACCTCGCCTTGATCTATGCTCGCGTGGGTGAAAAAGATCTTGCGTTAACGCTGCTCGAGCGATTGATCAAAACGCCGGGTGCGGTGGATAGCGTCGATTACAGCATCACCATTAACGACTTGAAACATCGATGGGAATGGGACCCGCTTCGAAGCGATCCACGTTTTCAAAAACTCCTTGAAAAGCCAGCGAAGTGACTTTCTAGCGCCCGGCCGTTTCAAGCGAACACAGAACTTGTCGATTGCTAATCGTGTACAAAATATGAGGCTTGGTCTGCCGAACGCGCAGTGAATTCTAAAAAGTTTTTTGCCGAGCTAAAGCGAAGGAGAGTTTACACCGTCGCCGTCACGTACGCAGTCATAGGTTGGCTGCTCATTCAAGTCGTGACGCAGGTCTTTCCGCCGTTCGAAATACCCAACTGGGGCGAGCGACTCGCCATCGTCGCGATTATGCTTGGCTTTCCAATCGCCCTGATTTTTGCGTGGATCTACGACATCACCAGCCATGGAATCGTCCGGACAAGTGATGCGGAGCCGGCGGCCAGGACAGAAATCGCTGAGTCCCGGGGTTCGACCGAAAAATCCATTGCCGTTTTGCCGTTCAATGATTTGAGCCCGGCCAAAGATCACGCCTACTTCGGGGAGGGTATTGCCGAGGAGCTTCTGGGAGCGCTAGCGAAAGTTGATGGGCTGCGTGTTGCGGCGCGACGGTCTTCGTTCTGGTTCAAGGACAAAGAGGCCGAGCTGGGGGAAATTGCATCAAAGTTAAATGTTGGCCACGTGCTTGAGGGCAGTGTACGCCGGGATGGCAATCGAGTGCGCATTACCGCGGAACTGATTGACGCCTGCGACGGCTTTACCATTTGGTCGGAAACATATGAACGCGAAATGCACGGAATTTTCACGCTACAGGATGAGATCACGCGTTCCATTGTCGACACTCTCAAGCTCAAACTCGCGATCTCGCCTTCGCGTCCTTCCCGGAGCACAGCTGCCTACGACGCTTATTTGGGGGGTGTCGTTTATTCGGACAAGAACACCGAGCCCGAGTTGCGCAAGAGCTTGGAATTTTTCCACCGCGCACTGGAGCAGGATCCGAAGTTCAGTCGCGCGTGGACGGGAACTGCAAAGACGTGGCTGTGGCTGGCCGATTCCTTTGTGCCTCCACTCGAAGCCTACCCGAAAGTTCGCGACGCAGCGATGCATGCGCTACAGCTGAACGATCAAGAGGCCGAAGCACACGTCTATCTCGCCGAAGCCAAACGCATACTGGACTGGGACCTCGACGGCGCGGAAGCGGAGTTCAAACGGGCGGTCGAGATCGAACCAAATTCGACGCCATCGAATTACTTTATTGCCGCGTTTTATGCGGCGCGCGGCGATCGCGACAAAGCGCTGACTTATTTGCAACGCACATCCAAAATCGACCCGGCATCACTTTGGGTGAATAACTTCGCGTGCGAGCTCTATCGTTATTTCGGTCTTTACGACGAAGCGACTGAAGCCGGAGAGCGCGCACTCCAGCTCGATCCGACCTTTGCTCACTATGGAGAGCCGGCACTGGCAGCGCTGTAT
>QHRI01000007.1 GCA_003221375.1 Verrucomicrobiota bacterium | reverse complement strand
CGTCACTGCCGATGTGAGTGCTGATGACACCGTGCGCGCTGCCGCGGTGGCGCAAAACAGCCGCGCCCGCGCCATCTCCAAACAGCACGCAAGTATTGCGATCGGTCCAGTTAGTGATGGACGTCAATTTATCGGCGCCGATCACTAGGACAGTGTTGTGGGTATGCGACGTAATGAATTGCTGTGCAATCTCGAGGCCAAAGAGAAAGCCGGCACAGGCTGCGGAAATATCGAGACAAGCGGCGTTGGTTGCTCCGATTTTCTTCTGAACGAAGCAGGCCGTGGCTGGGTTCTTTAATGCCGGTGCGAGTGGTTATCCAATCGTCGCTGGTGTCGACCATGCGCGAGAGATCTGCGTTGGTCAGAATTTTTTCAGGCACATAACTGCCTGTGCCGATGATCGAGACCGTCCGCAGCGATTTATTGGAGCGCGGGTTCGAGCGAGGCTGTCGTTTCATAGTAACGGCGAATCTCCTCGACGATATGCGGGTTTACCTGCTGTTCAATCGACTCCGCCGCCACTCGCAGCGCGTTCTTGATTGCCAGCGGCGTGCTCGCGCCGTGCGCGATGATGCAGATGCCGTTCACGCCGAGAAGTGGACTGCCGCCGTACTCTTCATAATTCGTCTTGGCCTTGATTGTTCCAATGGCATTCCTCGCCAGGAACGCGCCGGCTTTTCGCATCGTTGTGCGCATGAGCTCGTGCTTGAGCCATTGAAACATTGCCACTGCGATCGATTCGCACGTTTTCAAGATCACGTTGCCAACGAATCCATCGCACACCACGACCTCCACTGGATCCTCAAACAAATGCCGACCTTCTATGTTGCCAACGAAGTTAAGCGAACTTGGTCTTAGCATCTTGAACACTTCCTTGGTTAATTCGGTGCCCTTAACGTCCTCGTCGCCGAGCGAGACCAAGCCAACAGTCGGGTTCTTGTAATGGAGAACATGACGTGAATAGACCGTGCCCATGAATGCGTATTGAAGAAGATGTTCTGGGCGCGCATCGATATTCGCGCCTGCGTCAATCAAAACGAAGACATTTGTTTCGGTCGGAAGCACGGCTGCGATACCTGGTCGATCGATTCCTGGCAACGTGCGAAGTTTAATCATGCTTGCCGCGACGGACGCGCCCGTGTGCCCGGCACTTACGATCGCATCTGCGTCACCATGTTTTACCAGATCGACGGCACGGCTTACGGATGAATCTTTTTTACGGCGGACAGCTGTCCAAGCGCGATCGCTCATATCTACAACCTGCGTGGAATGAACGATCTCTATCCGCGAATCGTTGCATTGATGTTTGCGCAACTCGTTCTCGATCGTGGCGGCGTCCCCGACAAGATAAAGTTTACTGATCTGCTTGTAATCGCGCAGCGCCATAACGGCGCCGGCAACAAGGTTAGGCGGGCCAAAGTCACCGCCCATCGCATCGAGGGCGATCTTCATCGGTGTGAAACTTTGCGGACTTTAGCCGCGAAATGCAACTTATTTACCCTCGAGCGTCAACACCTGCCGCCCGCGGTAGTAACCGCATGACGGGCAAGCAATGTGCGAGGGAACGGTGCTTCCACACTGGGGGCATTTGTTCAGATGCGGAGCATGCCAGCGGTTGGCCGCTTTGCGCGTGCGCAATCGCATCTTGGATGTTTTGCGTTTTGGGACTCCCATGGCAGGGGTTTACGAAAGCACGTTTGAAGAGGAAAACAATGTTGAAGAGTTGAAGCGGGATTCGGTTTTCGAGTTCTACGCTTCAACGTTTCAACTTCAGTTTATCCAACGCACTCCAATCCGGTTTCCGCTTCAGATCTTCCTTCGCAGTCTCCGGTTTTTCCCCTTTGCAAACACGATTGCCATCCCGGTCACAGCGCGGATGTGCTGGCAGGTTGAGCAAGAGGTCCTCGCGCATGAACGGCGTGAGGTCGACCGTTTCGGGGCCATGCAGTTCGGTATGTACGGCGAACGCGGGCACTTTAATTTCGTGCACAAATTTTTCGAGACACGATACGCAACTCAGCTCCACTGGCTGTGACAGCGAGCCTCTTGCCCAGAGCGCGCCACCGGCAATGCCCAGGTCGATGCTGTAGTGCAGTTGACCAGCGCAGCGAATTCCCTCCGCTTCCAGATTTTGGAGCGGGCAATCCTCGTCTCCGTCCAAATGCAGACCTTGAGGAGGAATTTGTTTGAGATGAATTTTCATTCGTCGAAGCTTTCGGACATTATCGGCTAAATTTCCCGCTCAAAGCCGTGGCGACACAAGCCGGGACGAAACCGGATACATCACCGCCAAGCCGCGCGATCTCCTTCACGATGCGGGAACTAAGATAAGTGTATTCCTCCTTGGGCATCAGGAAAATTGTTTCTACTACGGCGTCCAATTTCCGATTCATCAGCGCCATCTGAAATTCAAATTCAAAGTCGGAAATCGCGCGCAAGCCGCGAATGACTGCTCCGGCGTTTTCTTTTCTGGCGAACTCGACAAGCAATCCTTCGAACTCGGCGATTCGCACGTTGTCGATTTTCCCCGCTGTTTCGCGCAACAAATCGAGGCGATCCTTCAATGAGAAAAGAGGTTGCTTCTCGTCGTTATGCGCTACAGCAACCACCACTTCATCGAACAATTTTCGCGCGCGCTCGATGACGTCGAGGTGACCATTTGTTATGGGATCGAAGCTGCCAGGGTAAATCGCACGTCGCATCGGCAAAAATTCGCAGAGGAATTGGCAAATGAAAAGCCAAGAGAATAACAAAGCACCAACTTCGTTTTCGCCACTGCGTAGCAAGCCGAATGACCAACGACCAAAACGATTTAACGCTTCAACACTTTACCTACTTAACATGGCGAAGCCGTTTGCCTAAAGTGCTTGAGACACCAAATTGAGCATCACTCCCATGGGCGATCCAATACCATACAAGACCGTCGCCGTGGCGAGCACGTTTTCCCCGCGATTCAAACAGGTGCTTGCGGAAGCGAAACGCATTCGGGAACGCTTTTCCGCCGATCTGCATTTGATCTATGCGGGCGAACGCGATGAGGAAATAGCAAAGAAGTTTAGCGAAGCGCTCGCGCAATTAGAACTTCCGCTCGATTCAAAAATTCATTACGAAAAGGGAAACCCCGCCGACGCCATTTTGCGCGTCATCGCTCGTGAGAAAATCGACGTAATCGTGGCCGGCGCACTGGAAAAGGAAGTCGTGTTACACCCATTTCTGGGCAATGTCGCGAGGCGCCTTGTACGGGAAGCGCCCTGCTCGGTGATGCTCTTTACCACTCCGGCAGCAAAACCCAAACCGCTGCGACGGATCGTTTTTATTGCCGATTATTCTGACACGCGATTGAACGCTTTGAAGAGAATGCTGCCGTTCGCTGCGGCGGAATCATGCGAACGGCTTTATGTCATTCGTATCATCACTACATTTGATCAGGCGCGCGCATCGATTCATGCAAACGCCAGGAGACACGCGAAGACGAGCACAGACGATGATGAAGAAGAGGCATTGGAAAGATTCGTTTTATCGGCAGGCGCAACCGATGTACCGATTGAGGCCCGTTGCATCCGTGGGAACACGGGCTTGGCCGCGTCGGATTTTGTTCAATCAGTGAAAGCGGACTTGCTGGTCGTGCCGCTACAGAAGAATGCCGGTGGGACCCAGCGATTGCCAAGTAATATTGCGTGGGTCACCGATGTCATTCCGTGTAATCTCTGGCTAATTCGGTGAACTAAACTGCCGAGCTTAAGCATCGGTCGCAGGCGACCGTCTTTGCATTCGATTCGACTTTTGTACAACCTCCGCAACGCATGGAGCCTGAGTTTCAACCGTACGGTTTGCCGCATCTCACGGTCATCTCTCTTACGATTGTCCTTCCTTTTGTCCTTGCCGCGATCGTGTGGCGAACAAAATCGCCCCGCGTCGAAAAGGTGATCATCGGAGTTCTCTCCGCAGTCCTTGTGCTGAACTATGTAGTCTATTTAATTTTTATCCGCAGCCGCGGTACCGCGATCTGGCAACACATGCTCCCAATGCAACTGTGCGATTGGGGTATGGTGGTCGTAATCGTGGCGATGTGGACGGGAAACCAGCGCTGGTTCGAGGTGGCATATTTCTGGGGGATTGGCGGTACGTTGCAGGCCGTGCTCACGCCAAACCTGCCTTTTGGTTTTCCAGATTGGCGATTCATCAGCTTTTTCACTTCGCATTGCGGCATTATCATCGGCGTGGTTTTCCTGATGTTGACTCGCCGATACCGGCCATATCCCATGTCGATCGTGCGCGTGTTCCTCTGGTCGGAGTTTTATTTTGTGGTTACGTTCGTTACAGACAAGCTGACGGACTTTAACTACGGATTTTTGCTCCATAAACCGGAAGCATTTTCAATTTTGAGTTTTCTCTCCGATTCGTGGCCGCTCTACCTTCTGCAACTACACGGAGTCGCATTGCTTTTCTTCCTCGGATTGTATGCGCCGTTCGCGGTTTACGATGTGGCGCGAGGAAGCCGACTTGCCGAAGGATGAGTAGGTCATGTGGTGTAGGCAAGCCCTTCGCTTGCCGAGGTGAAGCGGTGATGTGTACTTGAACGCGTTGGCAGGCGGAGCGCCTGCCCCACAATTATAAGCGATCAATGAAAACCAAGCCATTGCGCGTCGGCAGGATCACAATTGGTGGCAAACGACCGGTATTTATTCTCGGTCCGTGCGTGATCGAGTCGGAGAAGTTTGTCTGGCGCATG
>QHRI01000006.1 GCA_003221375.1 Verrucomicrobiota bacterium | reverse complement strand
TCAACAAAACTTGGCAATCACGTCAGTATCGGAACAAATGCCACCGTTCTGCCTGTAACAATTTGTGACCAGGTAGTCGTAGGTGCCGGCGCCGTTGTTACCAAGGACATCACCGTCCCTGGCGTTTACGCGGGTAACCCCGCACGGCTGCTACGCCGTCTCTGATTCCGATGTCCGAATTCCGATTAAAACTACTATGAAAATTCCATTTGTTGATCTTCACGCGCAATATCTGTCCATCAAAGACGAGATTGACGAGGCTATAGCCAAAGTAATTGCCGAGTCGGCCTATATTCGTGGCAGGCAGGTCGAAGCTTTTGAACAGGCGTGGGCGAAAACGCTAGGCGTGCAACGTTGCGTCTCGTGCGCGAACGGTACAGACGCGATCTACATTGCACTGCGGGCACTGGGCCTGCGTCACGGCGATGAAGTCATCACCTCGGCACATTCCTGGATCTCAACGTCCGAGACGATCACGCAAGCTGGCGGCCGGGTCGTCTTCTGCGATACGGATGAGGACACCTTTACTATCGATCCGTTGGATATCGAAAGAAAGATCACGCCGACTACGGTTGGAATCATTCCAGTCCACCTATACGGGCAGCCGGCGGACATGGAGGTAATTATGGCGATCGCAAAGAAGCACAATCTTTGGGTCATAGAAGACTGTGCTCAGGCGCATCTCGCCAAGTACCATGGAGAGTTGGTGGGAACCTTCGGGAACGTTGCGACCTTCTCGTTCTATCCGGGCAAAAACTTGGGCGCCTACGGGGATGCCGGCTGCGTCGTGACCAATGACGATCGATTGGCCGACTGGATGGCAACGTTCGCGCGACATGGCGGCAAGGGTGATCACGTCATGGAAGGGATCAACAGCCGGATGGACGGGCTGCAAGCTGCTATTCTCAATGCGAAATTACCTTATTTGCCGGCGTGGACAGCAGCACGACGGGATGTTGCTGCTCGCTACGATGCTCTTTTAGGAGACGTAGGGGATGTTATAACACCAAAAGCCGTGCGTGGCCGCGACCACGTTTATCATCTCTATGTCGTCCGCACAGAGAACCGCGATGCCCTGAGAAAGCATCTTTCCGAGGCGGGCATCTCCACTGTCTTAAACTATCCTAAGGCGCTGCCATTCTACCCGGCTTACTCTTATCTCGGCCACGTCCCCAAGGATTTTCCCGTTTCCTGCTTTAACCAGTCCCGCATCCTATCCCTGCCGATTTATCCGGAGATGGGGACTGAAATGATCGATTACGTCGTAAAGTGCATCGACGGCTTTTTCTCCTATGAGCCTGCAAGTTTGTACCAACAGACGGAAACGGTTCGAGCCAACTAGCAGTCGGCGTTACCGCAATGGAACAGGCGTTTGGTCAATCCAGTATGAGCACGCGGGAAACGGATCGGGTAGCTATCGCGGTTGTCGGGTGCGGAAATATTGCCGCCTTTTACCTCAACACGCTTCCCCGCCACCGCATTCTTGAACTCAGGGGGGTAGTGGACGGGAATACCAGCCGAGCCGCAGCCTACGCGACGTACTATTCGGTTCCAAACTACAGTTCGCTTGATGCAATGCTAAATGATAAGACGGTGAAATTGGTGATTAACCTAACGAATCCCAAGAGCCATTTTGTCATCTCGAAGGCGTGCTTGGAGGCCGGCAAGCACGTCTATTCGGAAAAACCTCTTGCGATGTCCTTTCCAGAGGCCGTGGAGCTCGTGCGCCTAGCGGCACAGAAAGGATTGTCCATTAGTTCTGCGCCCTCCCGAATTCTTGCTGAAACGGCGCAAACAATTTGGCGGGCTCTTCGAGAAGGTGCCATCGGCAAAGTCCGCGCTGTGTACGCGGAGATGGATGGCGGACTTATTTATCGCTCGCGCTATAAGGAATGGATGAATGAAGTAGGTATCCATTGGCCCTACAAGGATGAATTCGAGGTTGGATGCACGATTGAACATGCAGGTTACCCGGTTTCTTGGTTAACAGCGTTTTTCGGCCCAGTCGACACGGTTACAGCCTTCGCCACCACTCAGTACACTGACTTGGGGGCTGAGACAGGTGTGGAAGCCTTACCCCCTGATTTGACGGTTGCCTGTCTGAGATTTAAGTCGGGTCTCGTTGCCAGGTTGACGTCGAGTTGGCTTGCTCGCTCCGACCATTCGATGCGATTTTTTGGTGATAATGGGATTTTGAGCACGCGCGATGTGTGGGAACCAAAGTCCCCTGTTTACATCACGCGGGACTGGAACATCCGGATCGGCCCAAAGACCATTGCTGTGCCTTGGAGGAAAAAGTACCCCTTTGCCCTTCCACCTAACAACGCCTATGTCGCAAGGAGCAAGCTGGGTTCGCCGAAGGCGCTTGCCCGCCGTCTTCGGGCCCGGTTTCTCCACCTCAGGAAAAGGGTCGATTTTTGCCTCGGACCCGCGGAGTTGGCGATGTCCTTAAGGGAACGAAGGGCATGCCGGCTGCCGCCTAAATATTGTCTCCACAACACAGAGATCGTGCTGGCCATCCACAATTCCTTGGAGACGCGGGGCTATCACAAGATGACGACTACTTTTGATCCGATGGATCCGTTGCCTTGGGCGCTTCCTAGATCGGCTGGCTTGTGACATTCACTTACCCTCGCCACAATTGTTCTTGGATGCGACTGATTTGAAGCAGGAGCGACGGCGGAAACTTCTTCGGCATCTTTGGGTTTGCACGGAACGACATTGGATTCAATGAGCCATTTTGATGAAGGCATTCTCGTGACCGGTTCGAATGGCTTTATCGGTGCTAAGGTGGTTGAGGTTCTGCTCAAATATGGGTGTCGGAATATTCGATGCTTCGTGCGTCCCGCCAGCCAACGCGACCGCCTGAATGCGATACTGCTTCGACTGAAGGCGGCTGATAAAGTTAAAATCGTCACAGGCGACCTGAGAACGCCGGCTGACTGCGTCCGCGCAGTCCGCGACGTTTCGCTCGTGTATCACTTAGCGGCAGGTTTCGGCAAATCGTTCGATGACGCTTTTACGAACTCTGCTGTCGCCACGCAAAACCTTTTGGAGGCCTTCGCGGCTCATGGCAAACCGAGACGCTTTGTCAATGTTAGTTCGTTTGCGGTGTACTCAAATTTTCGTATGGAGCGGGGAGCCCCGCTTGACGAAATGAGTCCAATCGAGGAATCACCCGAGGAACGTTTCGATGCGTATACTTTTGGCAAGCTCAAGCAGGAGGAAATCGTCCGGGATATCGGGCGTGCTCGCGGAATTCCTTTTATCATACTTCGACCCGGCACAGTTTTCGGTCCCGGAAATCGCGACCTACCGGGCGGATCGGTTTCCGCGTATCTCGATTCTTCTTCCACGTAGGTGGTTCGAACCAGTTACCGGTGACGTATGTTGACAATTGCGCCGAGGCTATCGTTCTGGCAGGTATGCAGCCGGGGATTGAAGGGGAAACTTTCAATATCGTCGACGACGACCTCTTGACCAGCCGTCAGTTTCTGGACGCCTATCGCAAGCATGTTGGCCGTTTCTTGTGTTTTCATGTTCCCTACGGCGCAGCTTATTTTTTCTCTGCTCTTTGCGAACTCTGCGCGAAATTTGGTAGGCCCTTTCCCAAAAGGTTTAATCGCAGACGCTGCGCCGCAGAGTGGAAAGGCAACCGTTTTTCGAACAACAAATTGCGTGAGCAGCTCGGCTGGAAACCGCGCGTCCCCATGAATGAAGCGATGAAAGCATTCCTGGAACAGTTCGATTGAAGAATAACCGCCAGAAATTAGGCGAGATGATCGAGTCCGCGACCGATCAAAATTCGGGTTTATTTGGCGACACGTCAGCGTGCCTTCCGACCGGAACTTGCCCGCAGCGATGAATCTTTGACATCTGCCCTATGCCCCCGAACCTCGCACTGTTTATAACGATCGCCTTCATTGTCTTCCTCTACCGAAGAGACATTCGGGAAAGGCCAAATGTAACAGGCGCGCTTTGGCTCCCAGTGCTTTGGACGGTGATCCTGGGATCAAGGTCCGTTGCGATATGGCTCGACACTTTGGGCTTGCCAACAGTCTTTAACTCTGTGGACGAGGGAAATCCGCTCGACGCTACTGTGCAGTTCACATTCATCGACGCAGGTGTTTACGTCCTTAACAGGAGGCAAGTCAGTCTCGATGGCTCATAGCATTTCTTCTATATTGTTTCATTGCGATTGCGTGGTCCGACTTTCCGTTCGTAGCCTTTAAGCGATGGATCAAGATACTTGGTCATCCGATCATGGCCCTCATTGTTCTTACCGAACCGGACCCCGAGGAAGCAGTAACCAGGTTGATGAAGAGATGTGCTTACATTCTGGTTCCGTTCTCGATCCTGTTCATTAAATATTATCCCGACTGGGGCCGTGGATTCGATCCCTGGACTGGTACCGGCTCCAACTTCGGAGTCACCACAAACAAGAACTTACTGGGCGTCGATTGCTTTATCCTGGGGCTGTTTTTCTTCTGGCATTTGCTGCAAACCTTAAAGACCGAACGGAGCAAGATTCGACGAAACGAACTTCTTCTGACCTTGGGTTTCTTGTACATGATTTGGTGGCTCATTTGGAAGGCGAACAGTCAAACTTCTTTCCTGTCACTATTGATCGGAATGCTGACAATCATGCTAGTCGGCCTGCCGTTCGTGAACAAAAGGTTCATCGGACTGTATGCACTACTGCTCGTGGGTACGTTAACGGTAACAGAATTCATGTTCGGAATTTATAGTTACATCGTAGGCCTTACCGGGCATGGGGCTACGATAACCGGGAGAGGTGAACTCTGGAGTGACTTGCTGGCGCTGCGGACCAATCCAATTTTCGGAGTGGGTTTTGAAAGTTTTTGGCTCGGCGAACGGTTGAAAACAATATCGGAGGCGCACTGGTGGCATCCCACAGAGGCGCACAATGGCTATCTGGAAATCTATCTGAACCTGGGGCTGATTGGCCTATTTATGCTGGCAGGATTAATCATTGCAGTTTTCCGGAAGATCCGCCTAGCACTGCTCAGGGATTCCCAATTTGGCCGGTTCCGGCTCGCTTTCCTTGCCGCCACAGTATTTTACAACTGGACCGAGGCCTCTTTTAGAGGACTTAGTCTCGTATGGTTTATTTTCTACCTAATTGCTATGGAATATCCATGGACTCACCAATCTTTCGTCTATGAGGCATCAGAACAGGAGAGGGAATGGGCTTATGCGGAAGGAGAGCCCTAGCGTTCGATCTTCCCAGCACCATTTGTAGGTTGATCTCTTGGAATTGAAGTGTCTCTCGGATAAGTGGAAGTGTTGATCCAATCATTGGCTCGGATTCAATTAGGCACCAATGGTGACACCGCTGGCGCTGCGGGACACTTTCGGTCTTCCGATTCCGATTCGCCGTTCGGGCCGCGGGCGAATTATGCGATTCTGAATTCGATCCTTGCCGCGCTGCTTTTCGCCAGTTCTAGCACGGCGCAAGCAACAACTTTTAATGCTGCTAGTCCTTCCCTTGCTGATGTTCGTGCGGTCATAGCTTCTGCTGCTAATGGCGACACGGTGGCAATACCAGCCGGCACGGCGACGTGGACTTCAACTCTGAATGTGACGAAAGCTATCACGCTGGCAGGTGCTGGAATTGGGCAAACGATCATTAGGGACAACATTCCGCGGGGCCGATCGTCATCTATTATAAATTGGACTCTGCAAGCGAGTCGGCCTTCCCGGATGACCGGCATAGAATTCCAAAATGTCGCCTCTTCGGAGAGTTTCGTCGGCGCAATAATGGTTGTCGGGTCAGAGTCCGACAGTCAGACAATGAGAATTGATCACTGCGCATTTACTAATCTCCTTGTCCCCGCTATTCAAATAGAGGGCGCGCTTGGGGTAGCCGATCATAATACATTCACATTTAGCCATTCCGGGATAGGCATTGAAGTAAAACATAATGGCTGGGGTGGACGAAGCTACGGGGACGGTTCCTGGGCTGATCGGCCTTATTTTGGCACATCCAAGTTCTTCTTCTTTGAGGACAATACCTTTAACAACAATTCGGGTGTCCAGACGGGAGGCAACATTGATTCATTTGGCGGAGGCAGATACGTAGCGCGGCACAATATTTTTAACAATGCCTTGGCTAACACTCACGGAACCGAAAGCGGCGGGCGACAAAGAAGCGTTAGAGCGATTGAGATTTACAATAACGCCTTCAACTTCACTTTCCCGGCAACCGCAGGCCAAATCCGTGGAGGCACAGCCCTAATCCACGACAATGTCTATACCGGGCAG
>QHRI01000005.1 GCA_003221375.1 Verrucomicrobiota bacterium | reverse complement strand
AATCTGGTGACCGCTCGTGCGACGCCAGCTCCTGCCTTGTCCATTAGCGCTTCAACGTCTACTCCGGCCGCGAAAGCAGCTTCTTCTGCAGCTCGCATCTGCGCCGAAGTCAGGATTGGAAGGTCCAATTATCCCTCCTGATCTTTTGAGGCCGCTTTTGCCTCCGACCCCGGCTTCGATGATTTTTTCTTTCGCCGCACACTCTTCTTGTGTGAACGCTTGGATCGGTGGCGTTCAGATTTGGCCACTTTGGTTTGGTCGATGTACGGTTGCAACGGGATGCTTTCGCTCGTAGCGACTCGTGTCGTCGTTAATGCGCTCCCCACGGCATTGCGGCCGCGGACGCCGGCTGCAATTTCTTCTGCGAGCTTTTGACGATAAGAAGCGGTTTGGGCGTACGCGGCTTCAGTTGGATTGGTCAGGAAACCGCATTCTACGAGCACCGCCGGTACCGTGGTTTTTCGCAGGACGTAGTAACCCCGGCGTCGCCCCACCAGCGCCGCTGCGGTTGGCGGAGTTGAAATGGATCGATACGAAAATGGCGTTGGAATAAGAATTGGCGATCGCAACGCGTGTTCCAAGTGGAACGAACACGTCGCTGTCGCGGGTCATCACGACTCGATATCCGCTTGCTGCCAGCGTCTTTTTCAATCGTTGCGCGACATCAAGGGTCATCTCCTTTTCTGCAACCGTTTGGCCTGGAATCCCGCCGCGGTCATATCCTCCGTGACCGGCATCGATCACTACGGTGGTACCTGATCCGCTGTCTTGAGAAACGCGCTTCGCCTGAGCTGTGGAAAAAGTGCCCAGGAATGCGATTAGCAGACTGGCGGAAAACAAACGAAGTCGGTAGAGATTTGTCGGCATCATTAATCGTCCTTCGGCAGTCCAGGCGGGCGAGCCGATAGCTTTGGCGCGGTGCCCCGCGAACGTTCCGCCGCTGGCGATTCAACAATGCCGCCGCGCACGGCTACGTCGCCGTTTGTGGCGCGGACGAGGCGCGGCCGGGTTTTGGTTTCCATGAAAGAGGAATGCGCCAGCAGTTCGCCATTCAAACCGATGCGCGAATACGCCCAGGCGCGTGGAGCGGAGCAATGCAAAACATGCAATTGATTTGTATGATCGATCTCTGCCTGTGGTTCTTCAAAAGCGATGGCCCGGCCTAACGAATAAGTCGCATACACAATTCCACTATCCCTGTCCTGTACGCGCACGTACAAAGAAGTATGATCTGGAAAGCGGTTGGTGAGAAGCGAGTAGGTGCGCGCGTTACCCGGCGCGGCAACGCCATCAGGGATGCCGGGCAAAATAAACATTCGTGCGCACATGATAAGTGCCGAAGTCCTGCACCGGATAAAGCGGAGTCAGATTAACCTGTTGCGTAACCCTCTGCCCGGCTCCGATCTTCAAGGGGGCCTGAGCGTTTTCGGCATTGATCGGTGCAATGGGTTGACCTTCGTTTCCAGTTATCTCAAACCCAAGCCATGATTGACCGTCGGCATCGTGAAGGTCGATATCGCGTCCGGCCAGATTCGTGATGCTGAGTGTCGCTACGACCGGTTCATAAGCGATGTACTGCAATCGCTTGAATTTTACATCCACCTGAATTTGTGCTTCGGCTTTCGCAGCGATGACGAAAACGCATGCGACGGTAAGGGCGCATCTGATCACACTGCCAAATGACGAAATCCGAATGACGAATGACGAAGGAATGCCTAATGACGAATTCCGAAATAGCATTTTGAACTTAGCCCGGCTTTTCGTCATTCTCCTAGCGCGCCGTAGCCGGCCGACAATGAGAATTTCGTCATTAATTCGTCATTCGTCATTCGTGCTTCGACATTGGGGGATGATGGGCCCTGGCGTTCATTGTGCCGAGCTGTTCTCGGACGCAGGAAAGAGCTGTAAGAGCCGCGAAGGTTCAGCCCGAACGGCCTGCAATTTATCGTCGTAATAAATCCGGATCCTGTATCCGAGATATTTTCGCTTTCCGCTCTCTGGCGTGGAACTCTTGGCTCTACCTTTTTGCCCCGGTCGAACCGTCGCCGCCGCCTCAGAAAGCGCTGACTCGGGCGACCCGACCCCGGTTTTCGGGCGGAGATAAGTAACCGACAGCACCTCTGGATTCGTATCCGTCCAATCGTGCTTTGCCGTTAGCCATTCGTAATTCACGTCGGCATCGGTGAGCTTCACATCCTTGTCACCAACCGTGTCATAAAATTCCACCAAGATCTTTACCTTAGTATGATCGACTGTTGTGCCTGGTTGTTTTTTTATTCCGATCCGTAGCGCAAGGTTGGTCTCGGCGTCTGGATCGGTTGTCTCAGCAGCTTTGACTTCCGTGATGCCCATAACAGAGCCTTCCGCATTGCCGCCAACATCCTTGTGTGGTGCGGCATCGAGTGACGCGTTCGCCATGCCAGCATCTGTTGTCGCTGGGGTTGACACTCCCAGCTTTAAGCGCTGATCAGCCAACTCGTACGCCTCGCCGGCCGAGGGACCCATGTCATGTAGTTTACGCCATACATCGTTGGACTTGTCATAAAGCTGCATGGAATCGTACGTCTTGGCGATTTCCTCGAGCGCTGCGACGTTGCTGGGTTCGCTATCCAACGCTTCCTCAAACCGGGCCAGCGCGTTTGTCGTGTCGCCACGGTCACGAAGCTCGACACCTTCTCGTAAAAGTTGATCAACAAGCGACGGAGGAGGTGTCTGGGGCACCGCTTCAGGTGATGGAGCCGCGTTCGCCGCCGGCGGCGCTGTCGCCGGTGCGGAAGCGGCAGGAGCAGGGAGCCGTGCGACGGTCGTCGCGACTGCCTGCACCGATGTTCGGGCAGGCCGGATCCGACTCACATAATAGGAAGTGACCGCAAAGATTTCCGCGACCGCCAGAATCAAAACCAAGCCGAGCCCGACGTTAAAGCTTGGATCGACTTGCGTAGCCCGTGAAAGAAGAGTCCGCATGCAGCAATAAACCCCATTTCTGTAAGCGCGCCCTCGCCAAGCTGTCAACTAGCGCCCCCGCCGCGTTAGACGGCTCAGCCGTTAAATCGTCGAACCGGACAACCATTGTAACCGTTTAACGCTTCAACGAATCACGAATGCTCCTAGCGTGAAATGTCGTCCTGGCTCAGCATCTTGAATCCTTCACCCATCAGCACCGAGGACGCGCATTCTGTATCGTCCACGTGCAGGGCAATCGCGGCGAAACCACGGGGACGGATGAGCAGGGGATAAGCGAAATGAACATTCACCTCCGCCATGACCAAAGCGGCAAGCAATTTCACCAGTTGTGAAGCTACTTCTCGAATTTCTACGACCACCACTTCACAAACGCCGAATGGCACGTTTTTTTCGCGGAACAATTTCTCCACGCGTGCCGGATCGCTCGCGATAATCCGGGCGATGGCTGAATCGGTCGATTCGGATACGCTGAGCGCCACGGCGTGAGTGCTCTGAGTGCTCAGCAGTTTCACGACATCCAGCATCGCGCCGACCTTGTTCGGCAGAAAAACAGAGAACTGTTTCACCAACGGCCCATCCATTTTCGAAGTTATTTCCGGTAAATCTGCAGTCATTTCGGTAGCTTTCAGTGGCGGATGACACACCCTGCTGGAACATCGCAAGGCGCACCACGCAAACTATCTCATTTCCAGTCTTTCATTGGCAAACCAATATATTCGTTAAAGGGTTAAAGCGTTGAAGCGGAATAGGTGGAACGCGTTGCACCCAACGCGGTGGCTCGGGGCCTACTATCATCGGCTTTGGGGCAAGCCGATCCACCGTTAACGTTTAATCGTTTTAACGCTTCAACGCCTAATTGAGACTGTTCATGTCACCCTACGACAATATAATGTCCCAATGCTAGCCGGAGCGCATTTTCTTTTCTACAGCAAGGACTCAGAAGCCGATTGCGCGTTCTTCAAAACAGTGCTGAGATTCGCCCTTCAATGGATGAAGAAAATGAATTAATCGCACTGCGGCGGAAAAAACTCGACGCGCTTCGCGCCAAAGGTGTCGAGCCATTCGGGAGTGGCTTTGAGGTGACCGGATCGATTGCGGAGTTACGTGAAAAGTTTAAGGAAGGCGAGACCCTTCGCGCAGCCGGCCGCATCACTGCGCACCGCGACATGGGCAAAAGTCACTTCCTCGATCTGCGCGACGCCACGGGCCGCATTCAAATCTACCTTCACGCGAAAGAGGTCGGGGCGGAATTGATCGATCTTTTTCGGTTGCTCGATCTTGGCGATTTCATCGGCGTCGAGGGAACCTGTTTTGTCACCAAAAGCGGCGAACCAACTTTGAAGGTGCACAAATTTCAGTTGCTGGCCAAAGCGTTGCGGCCGCTTCCCGAGAAATGGCACGGCTTACAGGACATCGAAGCCCGGTATCGGCAACGTTATCTCGACCTTCTTACGAACGAACGGTCGCGGGAAGTTTTCGAAAAACGCATTGCGATGGTCAGAGAAACGAGGCGTTTTTTTGAGGACCGCGGCTTTCTGGAAGTAGAGACGCCGATTTTGCAAACTATCCCCGGCGGCGCTGCGGCCGAACCGTTCAAAACGCATCACAAGGCGCTCGGCATCGATCTCTATATGCGCATTGCGCTGGAGCTTTATCTCAAACGTTTGCTCGTGGGTGGGTTCTACAAAGTTTTCGAAATCAATCGCAACTTTCGCAACGAAGGCATCTCCAGGAAACATAATCCGGAATTCACGATGCTCGAGGCCTATTGGGCGTATGCCGATTTTGAAAAGATGGCCAATCTCACTGAAGAACTGATTTGTCATCTGGCAGAGAAAATCTGCGGTTCACTAACGATCGAGCATCGGGACGCTGAGGAAAAAATTGTCCGCGCGATCAATTTGAAACGGCCCTGGCGCCGGGCTCGTTACCACGATGTGGTGCGGGAAGCGGCTGGGAAAGATTGGTTTGAGTTATCGCCCGTGCAGCGGCGCGACCGCGTCACCAAAGAATTCAAGTTGGAGATCCTTCCGCAACTGGCTGATTTCGAAGTGACCCACCATCTGTTTGAAAAGCTCGTAGAGGAGAAGACGATTGACCCGTTGTTTGTTACCCATTGCCCGAAAGAGCTGGTGCCGCTCGCAAAACAGAACAGAGCCGACAACTCGCTCGTTGACGTTTTCGAGTTGATTATCAATGGCGCCGAGATCGCGCCAGGTTACAGCGAGTTAAACGACCCCTTGCTGCAGCGCCAGCGTCTGATTGAACAAGCCGGCGAAGAGAGGCAAAAGATCGACGAAGAATTTCTTCTGGCACTTGAGCATGGCATGCCGCCCGCCGGTGGGATCGGCATTGGAATCGATCGGCTCGCGATGCTGCTCACCGGCGCAGAGTCGATCCGCGACGTGATCCTTTTCCCGCTGCTAAGACCGAAGAAGTAGGGGCGCGAGTTACTCGCAGCCAGTCGTCATCATCCACGCTCGAGATCAAAAGTGACTTTTGCGTTGACCCGATAGTTTGTGATTTTGCCCTCGTCCACTTCGGCGGTGAATTCCTTGACGTAGATCGAGCGAATGTTCCGCAGGGTCTTGTTGGCTTCCTCTACCGCACCTTGCGCGGCATCCTCCCAGCTCTTTGGCGATTGCGACATCAATTCGATAACTTTAACGACTTTGGCCATGGTGATTTATTCTCCTTCACCTATTTATCGCAGGCGGCGCGCAACCTGCGCGTTTCTCATCGCGATGTACTGCCGCCGCCTTCGTCTGCCAAAACAAACCTCTACTCGATTTTTTCCCAGAACCCGCGCCGATTTGGAATGTTCGGGAAGACAAGTTGGCCCTG
>QHRI01000004.1 GCA_003221375.1 Verrucomicrobiota bacterium | reverse complement strand
GGATGCAACCAGTAGTATGCGAGGTTGTCGATTCCGCGAAAGCAGAGCGTCGGACCGAGATGATTTCCTTCCGCGGTATGGTTGTAAACCACATCCAGAATGACTTCGATGCCGGCAGCGTGGAGAGTGCGCACCATCGATTTGAACTCCGAAACCTGTTCGCCCATGTGCCCTCCGCTGGAGAACTGCGCATGCGGCGCAAAAAAACCGATTGTGTTGTAACCCCAGTAATTTGTTAGGCCGCGGTCGATCAGGCCCTTGTCATTGATGTGCGCGTGCACTGGCAGTAGCTCGATCGCTGTCACGCCGAGTTTTTTGAAATAATCAATTGCCGCCGGGCTGCCCAACGCAGCGTAAGTGCCGCGCAAATTCTCCGGCGTGTCGGGCCAAAGATTACTGAAGCCTTTCACGTGGACTTCATAGATCACTGAACTTTGCAATGGGATCCCGGGCTTCTTGTCGCCCTGCCAGTCAAATCCGGTGTCGATGACGACGGACTTGGGCACTCCCCAGGCGTCATCGCGGAAGTCCTGAGTCAAATCTTCCTTCTCGTCTCCGAGGACGTAGCCAAACATTTCGTCCGCCCAGCTCACCTCTCCGGCGATAGCTTTCGCGTACGGGTCGAGAAGAAGCTTCGAACTGTTGAAGCGCAACCCGCGCTCAGGATCGTACGGGCCGGAAACGCGGAAACCGTATAATTGTCCCGGTCGCAGGTCCGGCAAAAACGCGTGCCAAACCTTATCGGTTTGTTCGTGGATCGGGATACGAATGTTTTCTTCTGAGGCGTCGATGCTGTCGAACAAGCAAAGCTCAACACCGGTGGCATGCTCGGAAAAGATCGCAAAATTGACGCCGTTTCCCATCCAGGTCGCACCCAGCGGAAAAGGATAGCCAAGAAAAGTGCGTACCGAGGTCATAACGCGCCGCGCATTTATCCGGCATTGAGTGCGCATTGGCAACCGTGAATGGCGATCAAAAATGAATCGGCTAACCAGTACACCGAGTTTGAAAGCGCATTCTTCAATTTACTCAAAAAAGCGCTGAAGCACTTTTGCCGCTTCGTTTGCTATTGCGCCTCCGGATCAATCACTAAAATCATCGATGTGATTGGTAAAATCGCCGTGACATTAGTGGCACCCGTTGCCGGCTGTGCCTTGGCTTTGTACTTCTATGCACACCACAATTGGCATCCATTACCCGCGGGAACAGCAATCGATCGGATTGTCGTGGAAAAATCGGCGAAAAGATTATTGGTCTTTCGCAACGGCAACCAGATCAAGAGTTATCGGATCGCTTTGGGTCGCAACCCAGTGGGCGCAAAACAGGAGGAAGGCGACATGAAAACACCGGAGGGAATTTACAAAATCGATAGCCGAAATGGGCAGAGCAGTTTTCATCTCGCGCTGCACATTTCCTATCCATCAGATGAGGACAACCAGCGTGCGGCCGCGCGCAGCGTTTCAGCGGGTTCTGACATCATGATCCATGGAATCCAGAATGGATGCGGCTGGATTGGCGCCTTTCATCGTTGGAAGGATTGGACGGCGGGTTGCATCGCGGTCACCGACGAAGAGATCGAGGAACTCTGGCGGGTCACGCCGGATGGAACAGCGATCGAGATACGTCCGTAAGATGTGAACACGCACTTACTGGCGTCGCCCGGCGGTCGCGCTCTACCAATCTACAAATCCTGGAGCACGCTCATCGCCTTTTCTACGTCCGATGGCCGCAGAACGATCAGACCTTTTTTCGCGTCACGCCCGCCGGCCAGATATGCGTATTCAATATTCACTTCGGCTTCTGCTAGACGCTCGGCGATTTTCGCCAGGACGCCGGGTTGGCTGGCGGTTTCGATCATCAGCACTTCGGTCTCAAGCGCGAGAGTGCCCGCCTCGCCCAGAAGCATAAGCGCCTTGGTTGGATCGCTTACTACCATGCGCACCACGGTGTGATCAACGGTGTCGGATGTAGCCAGCGCGTCGATGTTAATTTCTGCTTTGGCCAGCGCTTCACACACGCGCGCAAGCGCCCCGGGACGATTTGCAAGAAAGACTGCGAGTTGGGTGGCCGTTTCGATGGAGGGGGATGGGTTCATGCTGTTTTCAACGTGATGCCGGGAATGGCTTCTGACAACTCAGGAAAATGGCATGTGTCATGTTGAGCGAAGCGAAACATTTCTGAGTTTTGCTCTAGAACACTTGCCAACCAAATAAACCGGAAATTCTTCGCTTCGCTCAGAATCACAAAGGATTTTTTCGCCAATCATGAACTTGAAGAGCACCTCGAAAGAATTCGCGATTCCCGCTAATCTCGGGATTGTCGATGCGGAGATGACTACGGTTACTGAAACGCGTTCGGCGAAGTCGCGAGTTCCGCAACGGACCATTGGATTCGTCACAGCGTCTTCCATTGTTATCGCCAACATTATCGGCACCGGCATTTTCACCAGCCTTGGCTTTCAACTGGTGGACATTCAGTCGGGCTTCCCGCTGCTCATGCTTTGGATCATTGGCGGACTCACTGCGCTTTGCGGCGCGCTTTGTTACAGCGAACTCAGCGCCGCCCTGCCGCGCTCTGGCGGTGAATACCATTTTCTATCGCAGATTTACCACCCGGCGCTCGGATTCATGGCGGGATTCGTTTCCGCTACGGTTGGATTCGCTGCGCCGATCGCGCTCGCGGCAATGGCGTTCGGTCAATATTTTTTCGGAGTGTTCGGCGTTGGCTCGCCGGTGCTTCTATCATTCGTCGTTGTTTGGGCGGTAACAGCTTTTCACCTCGGGAGCCTCCAAGTTGGCGGCGCGTTTCAAAATCTTTCTACGCTGGTGAAGCTCCTTCTGATCGGGGCGCTGATTGCCAGCGGATTGTTTGTGCACACAAAACAGCCAATCAGTTTTTTACCCGGGCCTGGCAGTGGGATCGCGATCTTCGGCGCGCCGTTTGCTGTAGCGCTGGTTTACGTGATGTATTCCTACTCCGGTTGGAACGCAGCGGCCTACATCACAGGAGAAATTAAGAAGCCGGAAAAAAATGTGCCGCGCTCATTGCTGGTGGGGACTGGCATTGTGATCGTGATTTACGTGCTGCTCAATGCCATCTTTCTTGCGACGACCCCGGTCCAGGAAATGAAAGGTCAACTGCAGGTCGCGTTGATTGCTGGTAAACATATTTTTGGAACGGATGGAGGACGGGTTGCAGGCGCGGTCATTTGTCTGGGCCTGGTTTCCGCAATTAGCTCAATGACTTGGATCGGGCCGCGTGTCAGCATGTCGATGGGCGAAGATCATTGGCTGCTTCGAATGCTGGGTCGTAAGAACCCTCACGGCATTCCGACCAACGCCATCGTGCTGCAATTGCTTATTGTGAATCTGCTTCTCCTCACACGCAGCTTTGAAAGCGTGGTGCAATACACCCAATTTAGCTTGTTGCTCTGTTCGCTGTTCACCGTGGTGGGCGTGATGGTGTTGCGCGCGACGCGTCCGAAACTTGCCCGGCCTTATCGGGTCTGGGCTTATCCGCTGCCCCCGATTATTTTCGCCATCATCACCGTTTGGATGATGTTTTATCTATTGCTTTCCAAGACCATTGAATCGCTCGCGGGGCTCGCCACCGCACTCGTTGGCGTGCTGCGGAAGAGGCGAGAGACAGCGCAAGGTCTCAAGTTACAGAGCAGCATCGCGTTAGTTGCGACCGCGATGCTCACGACAGCGTTCAGCGTTTCGGCGCAGGAGATTCCCCAGACTGCGCCGCGGGCCATTCCTGTGGCTCCAGTAGGTGCCGGCCCAAATGACATCGCGCGGTTTCTTGCCGGGATGCCCGTGCCGGACAATTCTCCGCTTGCGCCACTCACCCGCGATCCGGCGTGGCAAGCGCATGCCGCTTTTTTCGAGACCGAATTCACCAAGCTATCTCAGCGGCAGCTCCAAAAGTTACATGCGTGGGAAACCACAAATCTTCCCGAAGTGACGCAGCCGACTCCGGTTGCATTTTATATGTTTAGCGGTCCGGACTTTTTGTACGTCGATCAATTTTTTCCCAACGCCTCGGTGTACGTGCTTTGTGGGAAGGAATCAATGGGGCCGCCGCCCGATCCGCTGCGGATCCCAAACCTCCCTGGCGCGCTGGGAAATCTGGAAAACGCAATGAAGTCCTCGCTGAACACGACCTACTTCATCACGAAGGACATGAAGGTCGATCTGCAACAACAGAACCTCAATGGCGTGTTGCCGATTCTTTACGTATTTATCGCACGCGCTGATAAATCGATAACAAATGTGACGTTTGGCTCGCTCAACAGCAACGGCACATTCGAAGAGTCCGCGCCGGGAAGGAAAGGCGGCAGCACCCCCGGAGTGCGAATTCGTTATACCGACAATCAATCGGGCAATGCACAAACCTTGTATTATTTCACCACGGATATTTCCGATGGGGGCATCAAGTCCGCGCCCGGTTTTTTGAAATTTTGTCAACGACTTGGGGTCGGATCGAGTTTTCTCAAATCTTCATCGTATCTGATGTTCGAGCAGGGTTTCGCGACCATCCGTAATTTCATCCTCGAACATAGTACCCGCATCGTGCAGGACGATTCCGGAATTCCCCTGGCTTATTTCGATCCAAACAAGTGGCGCCTGCGTCTTTTTGGCGTTTACCTCGGCCCCCTCGATATCTTCAAGCAGCATTACCAGCCTAGGCTCCAAGAAATCTTCAGGCAAGGCAATCCGCCTCCGCTCGACTTCGGATTCGGTTATCGGTGGAACTATAAGGAAGCCAATTTAATCATGGCGGAACGGAAGTGACTTTCGATCGATTGTCATTCCGAGCGGAGTCGAGGAATCTCTGTTTTTCTTTGAGTGTGCGCCTTACAACTATCTAGAGATGTCTCGACTTCGCTCGACATGACAGAAACGCGAGGCTGATTACTAAAACCTGCGAAACCACGAATAAGGAAAATCGTCTCCCGGGCAATCGGTCGGCCAACGTGGCGGATTGATTTCACGGTGTGGCCGCACAGGAATCGCGCCCCTGTCGGTCTTACCACAACGGTCTCGCAGATAACGGATGAGTTCCTCGCATGAGTCGAGTTGCGCACGGGTTGGCTGGCTACGATTGAAATCGCCCACCAAACAAATGCCGAGCGAAATATTGTTGAGATAATCGCTGTGCACGTGACCACCGTTGATCTGGCGACGCCAGCGATCGCCCACTTCGATCTGGCCATTCCCTGTGGATGTTCCGTTTCCGATCACGAAATGATAAGCCAGTCCATTCTGCATCCGGCGAACGTGTCGATGATAATAATCGAAGACACGCGCGTTTCCCTGCCGCGTGCCACTATTGTGCACCACAATGAATTGCCAGCGACGACGTTTCACTGGCGCGCGCCGAATCGCTTCGATGACGGATCTCGTCAAATAACGATAGTTCCCCGAACTGCGGGACCAGGGCCAGAAACCTCGTCTCGGCGGAGGCGACGGCGGAGGCTCGAAGCCTTGATCCTCTTCGAGACCCGACTTTTCGATCAGAACCTGAGCGCGCTCGCCCCCTGGGAGGGAACGCGAAGTTTTTGGTTGAGAGGCGGGCGCTGGTGTCGGTTCCGGGGACTCGAGAGCTTTCGGTGGCGGGCTCGGCCGCTCCGATGCCGTAGCGCGCTCTTCCACAGCGGACGGCGGCGTTTTTTCCGGTTTTGGAGTTTCCTCTTCTTTTCGCGCCGATTTGGATTTCTCCGCTTTTTTAGTTTTGCGCGAAAGCTCCTTGGATTTCTTGGATTTCGGTTTGGGAGTAGGCGTGTGATGCCACTTTGATTTTGGTGAAGCGCCTGGCTCGGGCGTTTCGCGCGGTGTCGGCCTTGGCGTCGCCTCTTCTTCCTCGTTCGATTTTGGTTTTGCTTTGCGAGCGCGCGGGGATTCTTGTGCGTCCGCGACATCGTCGTTGGTCGACTCTTCTTTTGCTGATTTTGCTTTGGGAATTGGTGTCGGAGATTTTTTCTCTTTCGGAGTAGAGCCTGTTTTCTTTTGCGACTCCTCGTTTGCTAACTTTGCGTGGGGGATCGCGGTCGGCGGCTTTTCCGAGGCTGCGGAAGCCGCGCCTTTTTTTGCCGATTTGACCCTCGATCCTTTTGCTACAGGACTTGGCGATTTTTTCGGTTTCGAAGACGGTGAAGAATGCGGCTCGATCTGCTCGGATTCGTCGCGCCGGCTTTTTTCTTGGTCATCGACTTGTGCGCAGAGGAGACTTCCAAGGATTACACCAGAGACAAATGCAGTTGTGAGCCAAACGCGAAGCCGCACCACTGCGACGGAGCGTAACAGAGAGCGCGACGCGATCAACCCCGAATGCTTTCAGGTCAACCAGATCGTTAAGAAAGTTAAAAGAGTTACAAAGTTAAAAAGGCAACTACCGCTTCCTTTTTGACCATTTAACTCTTCAACTTGTCGCCGCAGGCTCGGGCGCGGCAGGCGCTGTCGCGCGCATCTTTTCGCCTTCACGCCGAAGAATCGCGTTCAATTTGCCGCCCAGTAAGAGCAACAGACAGGTCAGATACATCCACGTAAGCAGCACGACGATGGACGCAAGGGCAAGATATGTCGGGTTGTAGCGGTCGTACCGCGCCACATAGAGCTGAAAAAGCTTTGTCGCGATGATCCAACCAATCGAGAAGAACATCGCGCCGGGCAAAGCCTGCCGCCAGGTGAGATAATTTTCTGGTGTAAAGAGGTACAGCACCAACGCGAGAACAACCAGCGCCACAAAAGTAAAGGGCAAATTTAGCGTGGCGATCCATGCTTGCAGCGGAAACGCCAGCTGAAAATTGACTTCCGCGAGACCGGCCAGCCGTTCGCCAAAGACGATTGCGTTGAAGCAGAACACGATGACGATCCCAAACCAAAACAGCATGAAGAATGAGATGATATACTTCGACCACCAATGCGGATCTTCCCGCATTCCGTATGTATGGCTGAGGGCGCGTGAGGTCGTGGCAATAAAGACAGTCCCAAAATAAATTCCGAAAATGATGCCCGCGTTCGCGAGGAGCCCGCTCGAGCCCGTCACCACCACATTCGCCATCGTAGAATCCAGGATATCCTGCACTTTCGGGTCCGGCGGCATGAAGCTTTTCAAGAGAAGAAACATCCGATGCAACTTTGTCGGATCGGTGCCAAACAAGCCCAGCAGATGCCAGAGAAACAGCGAACCGGGGGCCAACGCAAAGAGAAGCAAGTACGCCATCTGTGCGGCCAGTCCGGTCGTGGTATCGGTTGCCGTTTCCCAAACCAGACGGCGCAGTACGCGCCAGACGAATCCGAGGTATTTCATCGCCATCCAGAGTTTACTTTGCCCGATCTAAATATCCATTAAAGTCGCTCCACTTGTCATGTTAAGCGAAGCGAAACATCTCTGGCCATTAATCGTGATGGACCACATTCCAGGATAATCCGAGGTTCTTCGCTTCGCTCAGAATGACATCATATGGTTCGCGCGCGCGCACGTCTGG
>QHRI01000003.1 GCA_003221375.1 Verrucomicrobiota bacterium | reverse complement strand
ATCAGCTATCGGAATAACTTCAGGGACCACTGGCATGGATTCGCAGCTCGGAAATGCCATCAATCCACGGTCTTTCAGGAAGAGAGCGCTCTGCTACATTTCCAACCAGATGATCGGCCCTGATTAGACAGAAGGTTTTGCCGCCAATACATTTGATGAATCGTTTCGCTGAGAAACTCGATGCGCAGTCTCTTTCGCTCCGCCGCTCGCGTCCTGAGATCCTTCAAGTGAACGTAGGCAAGCTTTGTAATCTCACCTGCATGCATTGTCACGTGAACGCGGGACCGAAGCGGAAAGAAATCATGACACGCGAGACGATTGACCGAATTATCGATTGGCTGGCCAAGACCGATATTCCGACTGTCGATCTCACCGGCGGCGCGCCCGAGATGATTCCCGATTTTCGCTATTTCATCATGCAGATCGGGTCGCTCGAGCTACCGCGACATGTAATCGATCGCTGCAATCTCACAATTTTGCTGGAGCGCGGCTACGAGGATCTGAGCGAATTCCTCGCGATGAACAAGGTCGAGATTATTGCTTCGATGCCGTGTTATTCGCCTGAAAACGTAAACGCTCAACGCGGCGAAGGTGTTTTTGAAGCAAGTATTGCGGCACTACAGCTCCTTAACTCGTTAGGCTATGGAACCGATTCGGACCTGCCGCTGCATTTGGTTTACAACCCAGTGGGCGCATTCTTGCCGACCTCACAGGACGAACTGGAGGCGGACTACCAATGTGAACTCAAGAAGCATTTCCAAATTGTGTTTAATAGGCTCTACACCCTCACGAACCTTCCGATCGGCCGTTTCGCGAGTTATTTGCGGCGCAATAACCAGCTCGACGATTACATGCGACTGCTGATCGGTGCGTTTAATCCGGCAACGATCAGCGGATTGATGTGCCGCAACACGATCAGCGTCGGTTGGCGCGGCGAGGTTTATGATTGCGATTTCAATCAGCAGCTTGGAATGCAATGGATGGGTGGGGACGGACCGCCAGGCCGTCCGGACGGTCCCAGCCGGACTGGCATTACGGCGCGGCATCCCTACCATAACAATAACAAGCCGCTTTTCCTTTGGGATATCGATCCGGATTCGCTTGAAGATCGTGAGATCATGACCGGTGAGCACTGCTTCGGTTGCACCGCAGGCGCTGGTTCAAGCTGCGGCGGCGCGATCGAGGCCCAAGTAGGGAGTGATAAGTAGTTAAGCCAGCGGCCGTGCCGCAGAAGTAGCAGGCAGCAATCGCGCCAGACCGAACTCCGCGTGTATCAATTGCGCAGCGCGTTCCGCGTCTTTTTCATCGATGACGACCGCTATCTTGATCTCGGAGGTGGAAACCAGCTCGATGTTGATTCCATTTTTGCCCAGGCATTCGAACATTCGGGCCGCGACTCCGGAGTGCGATCGCATTCCAATTCCGACCACGCTGAGCTTGGCCAGGCCAGCGGTGGTGTTCAGCCGCTTTCCGCCAATTTGCCCAATTACTGGCATCAGGATTGTACGAGCGTTTTCCAGTTCGTCTTCATGAATCGTGAACGAGACGTCGGTCGTTCCGCTGATCGAGGCACTTTGCACGATCATATCAACGATGATGTGGGCTGCGGCAATATTCGAAAAGATCCGCGCGGTCATTCCCGGCTCGTCACGCACACCAGCGACGCTGAGCTTTGCCTGGTGCCGGTCGAGACTGATCCCACGGACCAACACGTCTTCCATGCTGGGGGTTTCTTCTTTGGTGACTGTCCCGCGCTTCCTTGTAAAACTTGATCGCACTTCGAATTCGACGCCGAATTTTTTAGCAAACTCTACCGCGCGCGACTGCATCACCTTGGCGCCGCTGCCCGCCATCTCGAGCATCTCATCGTAGGCAATCTCGCTAACTTTTTTCGCGTCGCTGACTACGCGCGGGTCGCACGTGAACACGCCATCAACGTCGGTAAAAATCTGGCAGGCGTCGGCATTCAACGCGCCTGCCAACGCAATCGCAGTCAAATCTCCGGCGCCCCGGCCAAGGGTGGTCGTATCTCCCTCCGGAGTCTGACCCTGAAAACCAGCCACGATTACGATGTAATCCTCCGACAGCATTTCCTGAATCTGCTTTGGACTGATATTCGCGATCCGCGCCTTGGTGTGATGTCGGTCCGTTAAAATTCCTGCCTGGGCGCCGGTCAACGAGATCGCTGTTCCACCGAGCGCGTTCACGGCCATGGCAGTTAAGGCCGTGGAAGCGTGCTCGCCTGTGGCAAGCAAGTTATCGAGCTCGCGTTCTGTCGGGTGTGGCGAGACGGATTTGGCGAGCTTGATTAATTGATCGGTGACACCCGCCATCGCCGAGACGACTGCGACAACCCGACAGCCTTTACGCTGCGTCTCAAGAATACGACGGGCCACTTTACAAATTCGCTCCGGTGTTCCAACGGAAGTGCCGCCATATTTTTGAACGACCAGACGCATGACGTGAATAGATTACGGAACGGAAACGAGAAGTTCCAAAACAAACTAAGACTTCGTTTGCGTCGCAACGTGCATGACCGGGCGTCACCAACTAAAGCCCGACCACGCGTCGCACCTCATTCACGGTTGCCGGGACAGATTTTAGTTCCTTCACCCGCGCGACGATCACATCGGGATCCTTCAATCCATTTCCCGTGACCGTGCAAACAATGCAACTCTGCTCTGGAATCTTCCGAAATGAATATGCTGCTTCTTTTGAATCACAGCATTTGAAAAGCCCGGCAATGGAAGCAGCACTCGCCGGTTCGACAAAAATTCCCTCGTGCCGCGCCAGCCACGTCTGCGCCGCAAGAATTTCTTCGTCGCTCACAACATCAATTGCGCCATGTGATTCGGTAATTGCCGCCAGCGCCTGTTTCCAACTTGCCGGATTGCCGATGCGGATCGCCGACGCCACCGTTTCCGGTTTCTCGATGAGGCGATTGTAAAAAATTGGAGCCGCGCCCGCGGCTTGAAAGCCAATCATCGCCGGCAACTTCGTCGAATTCCCGAAGACGTGATATTCTCGATAGCCAGCCCAGTACGCGGTGATGTTTCCAGCATTGCCTACAGGCAACAGATGAAAATCCGGCGCGTCGCCCAGATCATCGACGATTTCGAAAGCGGCCGTCTTTTGCCCTGCAATCCGATCTGGATTTATCGAATTTACGATGACGAAATCCCCACCCTGGCCAAGCTCACGCACGAGTCGCAATGCGTCGTCAAAATTGCCGTCGATTGCGACGATTTTGGCTTCGTACGCAAAAGCTTGCAGTAATTTTCCCGTTGCAATTTTTCCCGCGGGCAAAATCACGGCGCAGGAAATCCCAGCGCGGGCCGCATAGGCCGCGGCCGAAGCCGATGTGTTTCCCGTTGAAGCGCAAATGAGAACTTTTGCAGCACGCTCGATGGCCTTCGATACAGCCACGGTCATGCCACGGTCCTTGAAGGAACCCGTCGGGTTTGCGCCTTCGTTTTTCACGAAAACGGCCCGTCCGACGCGTTTGCTCAATCGCGGGCAGGATATCAGCGGCGTAGTCCCTTCACCTAGCGAAACAACTGGTGTCGATTCAGTTACAGGAAGATATTTCCGGTAGTGCTCGATCACTCCAAATTTTGATGTTGTCCCCTTAGTGTGCATTTTTTATTCCAAGCAAATCCCTGTGATTGTCGATCTGTAAGTGCCGTGTAAGATCATGCCGTATGCCTGCGCTGAGCAAGGAAGATAAACTGCGCCTCTTAACCACGATCCTGGAGAGCCGCCATGCGGACTTGCGCGAACAGAATTTGAATCGTCAGGGCAAAGGACATTTTCATGTTTCCGGAATGGGCCACGAGGCGTTGGCGGCGGTCTCGATCCAGATGGAACCGGACGATTACATCGTGTCGTATTATCGCGACCGTGGACTCGTTCTCGGGCGCGGAATGACAACGCGTCAGCTGGGTCTCGAGTATTTTGCCAAGCGCAATACCGGGAGTGGAGGCCGGCAAATGCCGTCGCACTACAGTGATGCGGACTTGCATATCTGGAGTGTGCCGACTCCGACCGGTTCGCAGTTACTCCCTGCTTGTGGCATTGCCTGGGGCA
>QHRI01000002.1 GCA_003221375.1 Verrucomicrobiota bacterium | reverse complement strand
GGAGCATTACACTTACGATTTCGACCAGGAGACATTCAGCTATTACGGGCCAATCAATCGCGTAGCGCTAAACATGGGTTATCACAACGAACACCACGATCTTCCCTCGATCCCGTGGAACAATCTGCCGAAACTGCGCGCGATGGCCCCAGAATTTTACAGCGATCTGAAGTATCACTCATCGTGGAGCCGGTTGCTGTTCCAGTTCGTTTTCGATAAGCGATACAGCCTGTATTCCCGGGTTGAACGAATGAAACAAAGGACTGACTATCGCCGGGTCTCCGCCGCGACACCCAGCCAAGTTGGCGGCCTTGATCTGAGTGCGAGGCCAATTAGTTTTTGATCATGGCAGACCGACTATACGTCTCGAACAAGAACGAAACGGTCCGGATGTTCGAGAGCGATTTCATGGAGTTTTTTTCGCGGGTGCATCCGGTGACTCCGTTGGCGCTGTACCTGCCGGTGGTTGGCTACATGCTTTACGTCTCTTTGTGGCGACAGCATTTGTCGTTTGTTGCCGTAGCGGCGTTGTTTTTGCTGGGTGTTTTACTCTGGACGCTGATCGAGTACCTCATTCACCGGTACATCTTCCATTACGAACCCAAGACTCGTTGGGGAAAGCAACTGCACTTTGTGGTTCACGGAGTGCATCACGATTATCCTAACGACGCGCGCCGGCTCGTTATGCCGCCAGTGATAAGCATCCCGTTAGCGTTTCTTTTTTTTGGCCTATTCCTTCTAATTTTTGGAAGCCTCGCGCCGGCGGTGTTTGCGGGGTTGGTTTTTGGCTATCTCTGCTATGACATGCTCCATTATGCGACGCACCATCTCGCCATGAAACGCGGCATGTGGCTTTGGCTGAAGCAGTACCATCTTCGTCATCATTTCAAAGACGATCGTGTCGGCTACGGCATCAGCTCGCCCCTTTGGGATTACGTTTTCCGCACGACGCGAAAGTAGCAGCGTTTAAAGGTTAAAAAGTTACTACCAGTTACAAGGTTAAATCGGATTCCTGTTTTAGCTTTTTACCAATTGTTCGTCTTCGCCAAGACTTCGACAGGCCGGTATAGGCCGCCCGTATTGCCCAAAAGCCGGCGGCTACTAAACCCTTGTCCTCAATCCGAAACCCGCTAAATTGGCTGCCCCGACACGGAACTCTGCCGATGCAGCGGAGAACTTCGTAAGGAATCTGTGAACCATAAAAGCTCTCAACTTTGCTGGGACACGCCGCCCGTAGAGGTCGGAGTGAGCGAAAAACAGCGTACGATTTGATGAATCAGGACCCGGCAAAATTCAGTTTGAGTAATTTTCTGGCACAGGAAACGAGCGATCCGCTCGAGCCACCGCCCAGATTCACGCATTGGATGCGGCAGGCCACGTTTGCGGTCGAACTTTATGAACCGGAGCTGCTCGCCGGTGCCGACGCGCGCACGACCATCGATTACAACGGGCGGCCACGCTCGGTGATCAATCTTTGTTCCTACAATTATCTCGGCCTCGCAAATCATCCCGAGGTCATCGCCGCAGCGCAGGCAGCGTTGAAGACACACGGTCTCGGCGCATGCGGTTCTCCGATGCTTTCCGGCATGACGGATCTTCACCGTGAGCTTGAGCGGCAGGTGGCAAAATTTCTCGGGCGCGAAGACGCCATGCTTTTTAATAGCGGATTTGGAGGTGCGCTCGGAACCATCTCCGGTTTGCTGCGCAAAAACGACGTAGCGATCCTGGATAATCGCTCGCATTTGAGTTTGCGCGACGGCGCGGCGCTTTCGCGATGTCGCGCGGACAAATTCGAGCACAACGACGCGGCATCGCTCGATAAGGCTCTGGCGCGCAAACAGGGTCGTCGCCAACTCGTGGTGATGGAAGGAATTTATTCCATGGATGGCGATTTCGGAGACCTGCCGGCGCTGCTCGATATCGCAGAGTCGCATGGCGCGAGTGTTTTTGTCGATGAAGCGCACTCGATGCTCGCCTGCGGCACGAACGGTCGCGGCGCGGCTGAAAAATTTGATGTGGAAGATCGCATACCGCTTGTTTACGGGACATTTTCAAAAGCTTTTGGCGCGCTGGGTGGATTCGTGGCGGGCCCGAAGGAGACCCTTCGTTACCTGCGTTTTTACGCGCACCCATATGTTTATTCGTGCGCTTTGCCGCCCGTTGTGGTGGCGGCGATCTTGAAAGCGCTGGAAATCGGAATGCGCGAGCCGGAGTTGCGGAAAAAGCTCTGGGAAAACGCCGATTACTTTCACGCTCAACTGCGCAACATTGGAGTCGATACCGGAAGGTCGACAACATACATTATGCCACTGGTGATCGGCGATCGGGAACGCATGTACCGGTTAGGCCACGAGTTGCGACGGCGCGGTTTGTGGGTCGCGCCGGTAGATTACCCGGCGGTCCCGGAAAACAAGATTTGTTTCCGCGCCTGTGTAACCGCCAAACATACCCGCGCCGATCTTGACGAGGCGCTCAACATTCTCGATGACACGCTCAAAGCGGATTCGAAAATTAAGGAGACGACGTTCCGGTTGCGGTGCAAAATGTCTGAGCTGGCCGTGAGGATGACTTCTTAATGCCGGCAGAGGAGGTCGCTCACACGGCAGTCCCCAAGATCGAATCGACCTTCAAAGCGCGCGAAGTCGAGGGAATCCTGGATCTTCGCTTCTACAGGCCAATAGGGTTTTGGTTGGCCCAGTTTTTTGCGCGGCTGAAAATGACGCCCGCGGCCGTGAGCTTGCTTGCCGGCATCATTGGTGTCCTTGCAGGACATCTTTATTACTATCGCAATCTGAGCATCAACATTGTGGGGATGGTGCTTCATGTCTGCGCAAATACGCTTGATAATGCGGATGGCCAGCTCGCCCGCCTCACGCATCGGGAAAGTCGCGAGGGTCGTATCATTGACAGCATTGCCGACCACCTTGTCTTTGTCAGCGTTTATTTGCATCTGACTCTTCGCTGTCTATTCGAAGGTTCGTCGCCAGCCATTTTTCTTCTCGCATTTGCTGCTGGAATCAGTCACGCATTGCAGGGAGCAGCGGCGGATTATTATCGCAGCACCTATCTTTACTTTGTAACAAACGGAGCGCGGACGAGTGTAGATTCCTCGCCCGAACTGCGATCGGACTACTCAAAGTTGACGTGGCGGCACGCAGCCTGGCGGAAGCTTCTACTCGCATTGTATTTGAACTTTACCCGCCAACAGGAAATGCTTGCACCACGCCTGAAAACGCTGCGTGATCTCGTCCGCAAATCGTTTCACGGCGAAATTCCTGACCGGCTAAGGAGCCGTTATCGAGATTTGGCCGGTCCGATGCTCAAATGGTGGGGACTCTTGATGACGAATGTCCGGATGCTGGTCCTGTTTGCGCTTCTGTTCGTCAGCCAACCGGTTTATTACTTCTGGTTTGAGCTGATCCCGCTCAATTTGCTGTTCGTTTATCTCCTGTTTCGCGAGGAAAATATGGCCGAATCGGTGCTGAAAATAGCCCGGAGCCCGCGAAATTCGGCGTAGCTATCTTCTACGTGTCAAAGATTGAAATCTCAAAGGTCCGCTCGTGCCAGGAACGCAATGCGTTCATCAAGTTTCCGTGGCGAATTTATGTCAACGATCCGGCCTGGGTGCCGCCGTTAATAATGGAACGCAAAGCGTTCCTCGATCGTAAACGGCATCCGTTCTACAGACATGGCGATGCTGCGTTATTTCTCGCACGGAAGAACGGCGAGATCGTTGGCCGAATCATGGCGAGCGACGATCCGAATTACAATGCGTTGCACCAATCGAATGTCGGCTGCTTCGGTTTGTTTGAGTGCATCAACGATCGCGATGTTGCTGCCGCGCTATTCGAACGCGCGGCGAGTTGGCTTCACGAAAGAGGACGCACTGAAATTATGGGGCCGATTGACTACTCAACAAACTATGTCTGCGGTCTTTTGATTGATGGGTTTCAGTTTCCTCCCACAATACTGACAGCGCATAATCCACCGTACTATCGGGACCTGATCGAGAGCTGCGGTTTTACAAAAGCGAAAGATTGGTACGCCTGGTGGTTCGCCGAGCCAGTCAGGGCAGCAGCCCGTTTGCGACCGCTGGCCGAACGTTTCCGCAAGCGCTGGCCGGTCGTTATCCGACCTGGAAATCTCAAGAATATTCGCGAAGAAAGCAGGCGCCTTCGCAAAATTTACAATCAAGCGTGGGAAAAGAATTGGGGTTTTGTGCCATTCACGGAAGCGGAGATGGAGTTCATGACGCACGAGCTCAAGCAGCTAGTCATTCCGGAGTTCACACTCATCGCAGAAATTGGCGAGGAGCCGGTGGGCTTCATCCTGTGCGTGCCCGACATCAATGTCGCCCTTCGCTATCTCAATGGCCGGCTTACCACTTTTGGATTGCCAGTAGGTCTTGTGAAACTTCTTTACCACAAGAGCCGGACGCGGACTGCGCGGCTCATCGCACTTGGTGTGATTG